>JAYUBR010000533.1:0-5675 GCA_043740775.1 Ferruginibacter sp.
GGGCAGCGGCAATACAGCGATCCCCGTCCGTTAATATGGGCCAACCGCCAGTTAATTGCCACACATAAACCAATCCTGATAAATGAAAATTATGTGGAAACGGCAAAAAAATATGGCGGAAGCGGTGTAAGCATGGGGCATACCCCTAAATCGGCCGTGTTTGTACCTATGATTGTTGGAGATACCATCAGAGGTTCCGTAAGCCTTCAAAATGTAGATAAAGAACATGCTTTTAGTGAAGGCGATGTAAAACTGCTGACAACCATAACCAACAGTATGGGTGTGGCTTTGGAAAATGCAAGATTGTTCGATGAAACAAGCCGGCTGCTGGATGAATCGAAACAACGGGCCAATGAGTTAGGCACCGTGAACAATATCAGCCAGGCACTGGCATCTCACTTAAATTTAGATGAAATAATAAAACTGGTAGGCGACCAGATGAAAGATCTTTTTAAAGCTAATATTGTATACCTGGCCCTGCTTAATAAAAAAACAAAACTAATTCATTTCCCTTACCAGTATGGCGATGTGATGCCACCACAAAAACTCGGTGAAGGATTAACTTCAAAAATATTAAAAACCGGTAAACCCTTGCTCATCAATAAAGATGTTGGCGCTACCACTATTGAACTGGGCGTTAACCGCATGGGGCTTCCGGCTGCTTCTTACCTTGGTGTACCCATTACCAATGGAGACGAAATTATCGGGGTGCTGAGTGTACAAAGCACAGAAGCTGAAAATCATTTTAATGACGACAATGAACGCCTGTTATCAACCATCGCAGCATCGGTAGGCGTTGCCCTCAACAAGGCACAGCTTTTTGAAGAAGTGACACAGGCAAAACAGCAGGCAGAATATGCAGGTAAAGCGGCGGAAAAAGCCAATGAAGCAAAGAGTGCTTTTCTTTCAACGGTAAGTCACGAATTAAGAACACCACTTACATCTGTATTGGGCTTCGCAAAAATTATCCGCAAAAGACTGGAAGAAAAAATATTTCCCGTTGTTGATAAAACAGATGTAAAAATAGAAAAAACAATTAGCCAGATTTCAGAAAATCTACAGGTGGTTATTTCAGAAGGAGAAAGGCTTACACACCTGATCAACGATGTACTTGACCTTGCAAAAATTGAAGCGGGCAAGATGGAATGGAGCCAGGAAAATGTGGCCATGGCCGAAGTAGCAGAGCGGGCTATTGCAGCCACTACTTCCCTGTTCGATCAGAAAAATCTTCAACTCATCAGAGACTTTGAAACTGATTTACCCGAGATTACAGGTGACCATGATAAACTGATACAGGTGGTAATTAACCTGATTTCAAACTCTGTAAAATTTACTGATAGCGGCTCTATTACCTGCCGGGTACACAAAGAAAAGGACGAAGTGATAGTAAGCATCAGCGATACCGGTATTGGCATTGCGACTGAAGATTTTGGTGCTGTGTTTGAACAGTTTAAACAGGTAGGTGGCGATACGCTTACAGACAAGCCAAAGGGAACCGGGCTGGGTCTTCCTATCTGCAAAGAAATTGTAGAGCATCATGGCGGCCGCATCTGGCTTGAAAGTAAAGTAGGAAAAGGCAGCACTTTTTCTTTTGCGTTACCCATCGTTGCATCCGATGCAGTAAAAGAAAAACCGATACTCCTGAACGAACTGGTGAAACAGTTGCGGGAACAAATTATTTTTTCAGAATTGAAATCAAAAGGAAAAAATGCCACCATATTGATAGTGGATGATGAACAATCCATACGCTCGTTATTGAGGCAGGAATTGAATGAAGCCGGCTATTTAACCGAAGAAGCCGCCAACGGAAAAGAAGCGCTGGAATGCATACGTAAAAATAAACCCGACCTTGTTATACTGGATGTGATGATGCCCGAGATCAATGGGTTTGATGTGGCGGCCATCCTTAAAAACGATCCGCAAACAATGGACATTCCCATCATTGTATTGTCGATAGTACAGGATAAAGCCAGAGGCTTCCGCATTGGGGTTGACCGCTATTTAACCAAGCCGATCGACACTGCCCAATTGTTTGCAGAGGTAGGAACGTTACTGGAACAAGGCAAGTCAAAGAAAAAAGTAATGGTGGTGGATGAAGACAGTATTGCCATCCGGGCGCTTACAGATGTGCTGCAGGCAAAGGGGTATACCGTGGTGGAATCAGATGGAAAAGAACTGGTGGAAAAAGCCATTGCCAATCAACCAGACATCATCATTTTAAATTCTATCCTTACCGACAAAAGTGAAATTGTTCAGACACTGAGGTTTGAAAAAGGGTTGGAAAATGTGTTGTTCTTTATTTATCAGTAATCTTAAAAAAGTAATTTCAATTGCATGGAACTTAAATTATTAATTGTAGACGATGAACCGCATATCAGGATGTTGCTTGAACAAACCCTGGAAGAACTGGAAGATGAAGACGTAAACTTTTTTACTGCAGAAAATGGAGAAGAAGCACTCGAAATTATCCAGGCAGAAAATCCGCAACTGGTTTTTTTGGATGTAATGATGCCCAAGATGAATGGCATGGAAGTATGCCGCAGGGTAAAAAAAGAATGGGGGCTTGATAAAGTATTTATCGTACTACTTACCGCAAAAGGCCAGGAAATGGACCGGCAGCGTGGACAGGAAGTAGGCGCAGATATGTACATGACCAAGCCCTTTGACCCGGAAGCGATTCTTGCGAAAGCCAGGCAGGTACTGGGTTTGTGAGAAAAGTTTTTTATGAACACATTGTTTTTATAGCTTCAAAAAAATGGCAAAACAAAGTCTTAAAAATATAATTGGTAAAAAAAACGATGTTACCGCATTGGTTTCATCTTTTATTGAACAATTAAATGCCGGTATTTTTATTGAAGATGAAAATGGAAAATTATTGTTAGGCAATGCTGCCGTACCCGTACTGCACGAAGAGGTGGTGATTGCTGACAACGAAATTTGGGGCCGCGTTAAAGGCGATGAAAAATCCGGCCTCATAGCAAATCTGCTTACGGTACTGTCAACTAAAGAAGCAGAGAAAAAAAAATTAGGAAGCGAGGTTTTAAATCTTTACCAGGAAGTAAACATGATGTTTAATTTTGCTGAAAAACTTGCCCAGGCAATCGGTGCACCTGATATTTCAAAAATAACACTGGCGGAAGCAAGCCGTGTTATTAAATCTGATAATGGCGTTATCATTTTATGGAATGAAAGTACAAAGCGGTTAAATGTAATGGTAGCCACCGGTGAATTATTTTTTAATGAAGAAAAAATTAATACTGAGTTACCGCTGCTGCTTAAAATAATTTTTAACGGCCATTCTGAAATCATTACGGATATCTCTCAACTAAAAGAGGCGGGAATTATTTTGCCCCAGGTGCAGTCAGTCATCTACTCCGCCTTAAAAGTAAACCAGCGCATAATGGGTGTAGTAATACTATCTGGTGATAATCCGGAACAATATTCCGCAGGTAATTTAAAATTACTTACCACACTGGCATTGCAATCATCTGCTGCAATAGAAAGTGCTTTGTTGTACGAAAAAAGTTTAAGGGAAGCCAATGAAAGAGAAGAAGCGATGCGTATTATTTACAAAGCAACCAATAAGTTTGTACCGCACGAATTTATCAAATCATTGGGCCATGATTTAATTACGGATGTACAACTGGGTGACCAGGTGGAGAAAATTGTAACCGTTCTTTTTTCTGATATCAGGGAATACACCACCATCTCCGAACAAATGACGCCTAAAGAGAATTTCAAATTCGTGTGTTCGTTCAACGAAAGGATGGGCCCCATAATTCAGCAACACAACGGGTTCATTAATCAATACCTCGGCGATGCTATCATGGCTATTTTTCCCGGCAATGCAGAGGACGCCTTATCTGCTGCAATAGCTATGCAACAAGATGTACAGGAGTTTAACCGGCAGCGGATTGCAGCCAATGAATTACCCATTAAAATTGGTGTGGGCATGCATACAGGGCCACTGATCATGGGCATTACGGGAGACAAAGACCGTTTGGATGCCACCACTATTTCCGATACGGTCAACACTGCTTCCCGCCTGGAAAGCCTTACTAAATATTTTAAAGGAAAAATTATTATCAGTGATGCAACAAGGGAACAAATTGACAATCCAGGAAATTTTATTTTTCGCCATCTTGGTATGGTACAGTTAAAAGGTAAAATTACTTCTACCAGTATTTATGAATGTTTTTGTGGCGACACACCGGAAGAACTTGAAAAAAAGACATCAACTTTATCATTTTTTGAAGAAGGCATGACCAATTATATTGGCCAGTCATTTGAAAAAGCAGTAAACGCCTTTGAGCAGGTGTTGACCCTGCACCCTCAGGATTTTACTGCCAGGTTCTTTCTTGAAAACGCCATTGGTTTTAAAAACCATGGTGCACCTTCCAACTGGATGGGTGTAGAAGAAATGCATGATAAATGAGAGTATTCTTATTTTTGCTCAACGCTCTAAAAGAACCGACCAATATCAATGCATCAGCAGACGAATACCTGCGCCCCTCCTACCCTTCCTGCCTGTCCGGTAGGCAGGGTCTTCGGGCAAAAGACAAATCATTCAATGCAACTCTCAAAACGGACTTTGATGCTTCTATTGGAAAAGTAAACATCATTCCACAAGATATCGGAAGGGTATTATTAAATTTATACAACAATGCATTTTATACAGTTCAGCAAAAACAAAAAGAGGTATCCAAAGAGGCGACACCTTTTGAAAAGGTGTCACCTCTGTACCAACCTACTGTTTCAGTAAGTACAAAAAAGATTGATGATAAAGTTGAGATAAGAGTTACTGACAATGGCAATGGCATCCCTCAAAAAGTATTGGATAAAATATTTCAACCCTTCTTTACCACCAAACACACCGGACAGGCAACGGCGCTGGGATTGAGTTTGAGTTATGATATCGTTAAAGCACATGGCGGTAAAATAAAAGTGGAGACAAAAGAAGGCGAAGGATCAACATTCATTATTGCATTACCCACTGTCTGATTTTACCAAAGTGTATGATGCAAAAGCAAGGTTGATTTTAGCAGCAGCAGTATATTGCGTTTACCATCTAAACATCCTAAAATTAAAATACATGAAGAAGCGTACAATTTTAATAATCACCCTGGCCTGCATGTGGTCTATCAGCCACGGACAGCCCCCGCTGCATAATATTGACTCATTGCGAAACGAATTGGAAAAGGCAGAGCAGGATACGACAAGATTAAGGATAATGAATGATATCGCTAACAACTTTGCCTATCTAAATTTGCCAGACTCAACCGTTTTGTATACATTTAAATCACTCACACTTGCCCGTGCCATTGGTTACAAAGAAGAAGTGGCTGCATTATTGAAACTTGAAGTTGCGTTGAAGCATAATGGAAATGAAGTAAAAGCATTCAGTGTGGCTTTAAATGGCCTAAAAAAATCCGAAGTACACAAGATGCCGGAACTTAGGGCTGATTTCCTTGGAGAACTGGGGATTATTTACAGGGAGTCGGGACATTACAGCAAAGCCTTACAATATTTAGAGAATTCAAAAATGGTTTATGATTCAATTAAGGATGTTGAGATGTCGCTATATCAGCAGAGTAATATTGGTGAGGTTTATTTGTTACAGAACCAGCTAGATTCGGCGCTTTATTATTGCCAAACTGCCGCTGAGAAAGCAAAAA
>JAYUBR010000534.1:0-5664 GCA_043740775.1 Ferruginibacter sp.
TACAGTTGTTGCTGATAAAAGGAACATCATAGCAACAAGCGTTTGGAAAAACTTTAGGTAATTCATGTATGGACAACAATTTATTTAGCAAACATATATTTTATCAATGTAAACCTAAGCCCGTATTTGAGTGATAACATTCAAATAACTTAAAAATTTTTAATTTAGTACTGATAAACTAAAGCAGTAACAGCTTTAATGGCTGATGCAGAAAACAGTTGTATAAACTATTTTTTGGTATTACCTAATAACCTTATCACATGTGGCCTGCATGTAAAATGATAACGCAAGGAATATGTTATTTATTGCAGTTAATTTGTTCACATTTGAGGTAGATATTTTTCGCTTTTTTTTAATTGTACCACAATACATAAGTATAGCAATTTTGTTGGTCTGTTTAAAAAAGTTCCTGGGCCTGTAGAAGGAAGAATGTTTAAAAAAGATTAGAGTCGTTCATAGCCTTGCCAGCAGCGGATTGTATGTTAAGGATACAATGCCTGGGTAATAATTATGAATTTAAAAAAATCAAATTACAGCAATTGTTTGCAACATTTACGAGTCTATTTAATTTTGTCGTAATTAGCGTAGTAGAAATAAAGGCAAAGCATAGCTAACTTAGCAGCAGTTTCAAATTTATTGTTCCTACACCCAACCATCTTTATTATTTTATCATTAATGTTTATCAGTTGGATTAACCTGGCCTTAACAGGCATACAACTAAATTTACTTTTATTAAGCGATTAAAAACCTTTTGAGGGGATAATTTTAAACGGTGGCATTTAGAAGTAATTTATTAAAAAAATACATTGTACAAATAATTATTTTATGAAGAAAACATTATTATTGTTGGCTGTGGTAGTTACCTGTATGTCGTTTATCAATTGGCATAATAATATGGATGAAGCTAAAGCAACCGCAAAGAAAGAGCACAAGCATATCTTACTTAATTTCTCCGGGTCTGACTGGTGCGGCCCCTGCATCAGGTTGCACAAAGAAATATTGGGAAGTGAAAGTTTTCAGAAGTTTGCAGATGCAAACCTTGTTTTGGTAAATGTGGATTTCCCCCGCCAGAAAAAGAACCAGTTACCAAAAGAACAACAAAAAATAAATGATGCGCTGGCGGATAAATATAATTCCAAAGGAAGTTTTCCGCTTACTTTATTATTGAACGAAAACGGAAAAATAATAAAACAATGGGAAGGATTACCCAATGGCAGGGCGGAAGAATTTGCAGAAGAAGTTCAGTTGGCAATAGACCAGGATAAATAATTGGCATGCACCCAAAAAAGGTTTTTAAGATTCGTACAAAATTAATGGGCAACCAGTTTGAAATTAGTGTGGTAGCAACGGAAGAAGACCGGGCCATAAAAAGAATCAATGAAGCCATTGACGAAATTAAACGAATTGAAAAACTGTTGACCACATTTAATGACAGCAGCGAAACCAATTTAATTAACCGAAATGCAGGAATAGCACCGGTTGCAGTAAGTGAAGAAACTTTTCAGTTAATAGAAAGATCTATCAGGATATCGGCTTTAACCCAGGGTGCTTTTGATATTACTTATGGTTCAATAGATAAAAGCCTTTGGAATTTTGATACCTCTATGAATGCGTTACCCGATAAAGAGACAGCAGGAGAAATGGTAAAGCTCATCAACTACCGGAATATTATTTTGGATAAAGAAAAGGGAACAGTTTTTTTAAAAGAAGCGGGAACAAGAATTGGTTTTGGTGGTATTGGAAAGGGCTATGCTGCGGAAATGGCAAAAAAAATAATGCTGCAAAACGGTGTGGAAAGTGGTATTGTAAATGCCTCGGGAGATCTTACTGCATGGGGCCTGCAGCCAGATGGCGCAGAGTGGACCATTGGTATTGCAGACCCTAATATTTCGGGGCAGGTATTTTCATTTATTAAAATTACCGGCCTGGCAGTTGCCACATCCGGCAATTATGAAAAGTTTATTTTGATTGATGGAAAAAAATATTCTCATACCATCAATCCAAGAACAGGCTTACCGGTAACCGGAATAAAAAGTGTTACCATCATTACCAAAAATGCAGAAATAGCCGATGCAATGGCAACGCCTGTTACCATTATGGGAATAAAGGCTGGCCTCGGTATGATCAACCAGATAAAAGATATTGAAGCAATTATTGTAGACGATCACGATAAAGTATACACATCAGCAAACATTCACATCAATTAACAACAGTAACATCATGAAAAGAAAATCCATCGCCGGTGTAATACTGGCAACTTTATTTGTTGCAGGAGCAACGTCCTGTACTTCTGTAAAAGAATACCAGAAAAGCAAATTAAATGATTCTGAAATGGGGCTGGCCGCCAGGAAGATCGAAAAAACAGAAATGAATTTTCAATCCTATCGTGAAGCTGCATCAGGAGCCAACGGGGGTAAAACCGGGGGTGGTTGCGGATGTAATTAATTTATAAAAAAGATTCAATAGAAAACAGATGAAAAAAATATGCTTAACGGTAGTGGGTCTTTATTTATTACTACTCAATGCGTTTAGTCAGGCAGTATCAAAGGATTCCCTGAAACGAGCGGCTAAAGAAGAAACGATAGAATATGTTGACAAACCGCTAAGGCTGGAAGAAACAAATATTGTTTCCAGTTATTATCACCAGGATGGAAACCACAGTGCGGTAACCGGCGGTATCGGTACAGAAAAAGTAACCGATCTTTCCAATGGTATTGATTTAAAGTTTACGGGTGCTGATGTTGAAGGACATAAATATACGCTCACAACAGGCCTCGGGCTCGATCATCATACCGCAGCATCTTCTGCCTATGTAAATAAAACAGGTGCTTCAAAAACAGGGGGAACAAGGGTTTATCCTTCTATCAATTTTTCAGTAGAAAATAAAAAAGGCAGCACCTTTGGTTTTGGCGCCTACTATTCCGGTGAATACAACTATCATTCCTTTGCGCTGGATGCGGAATATTCGCATAAGGTCGGCAAGGGTGGAGAGTTAAGTACCAAGGTGAGTGCTTATTTTGATAAAGTAAAACTTATTTATCCATCCGAATTAATTCCCGCTACCACTGTAGTCACAACAGTAACATCAGCCAGCGGAAGTGGTGGTTCTGATGGTGGGGGCAAGGCTTCTATTCCGTCATCCCCAAGGTATACCTATACCGGTTCGGTTGCATATACACAGGTGATCAATAAAAATATGCAGGCGGCTTTGCTGATGGATGTAGTTAAACAGAATGGTTATTTATCACTTCCTTTTCACAGGGTATATTTTTCTGATGGAACTGTTCATGAAGAAAATCTGCCTGTTCAGCGGTATAAACTTCCAATAGGATTCAGGCTTAATTACTTTTTAGGCGATAAAATAATTTTACGTTCTTACTACCGGTATTTTACCGACGATTGGGGTATAAAAGCACATACAGCAAGCCTGGAAGTGCCGGTTAAAGTAACACCGTTCTTTTCTGTATCACCTTTTTACAGGTTCTATACCCAAACAGCCGCTACGTATTTTGCGCCGTACCAAACACATACCGCAACCGATGCATATTATACCAGCAACTATGCCTATTCAGCATTTAACAGCGCTTATTACGGGGTTGGGTTGCACATTGCGCCTCCGGGAGGTTTATGGAAATCAGCTTTGAGTTCGCTGGAAATACGGTATGGTCATTACACGCAGACAACAGATATGAACTCCGATATTATCTCATTTAATTTTCAATTTAAACGCTAATATTTTCACAGCCATTAAGGCCTTTTTATGAGGAAGAAGAGTTTGCAGGTTTGTTGATACTAAAGCCATTTACTTAAAAAGCTGTCTCTGCAGATAGCTTTTTAAGTAAATGGCTGGTCTGCCAATAAATAATGAAAGAGTATGTTATTAAGACCGTTACGACGTACAGTAGTTTTGGAATGAGTTACTTAATACTAATATCAAATCCAATAATTTCATTGCCTTAAAAATAAAATATAAACCCGATATTTTCGTTCTCCTTTGAAATCCGGTAACGTGAAAAAAATTATATTCTTATTGACTGTATTTTTTTGCAGGCAATTTGCAATTGCTCAGCCTGCTGTTTACAGTGATTCTATTGGTGTTTTAAAAGTGCAGAAAGATATAATCATTAACTCCAAAACAATTCTTAAAGTAGAAAACCTCGGCACCAATATCAATACGGATTTACCTGAGCTAAGGCCTACTATTTCTGCAGATGGCAAGCTGTTATTTTTTATCTGCCAGAACCATCCGGAAAATACCAAAGTAAACGAAGTGCCCAATTCGCAGGATATCTGGTTTTCTGAAAAAGACAGTCTCGACAGATGGAGTCCCGCAGTACATTTGGGCTATCCTTTGAACACTTATTATTACAATGCCGTGTTTTGGATTTCGCCGGACAATAACCAGATATTGATTCGCAATGCTTTTATTAACGGCGATTATTTTGGCAATGGTCTTAGCATGTGTCACCTCAAGGAAAACGGGCTGTGGAGCAAGCCCGACATGCTGCGCATAAAAAATTATGCAAAGTACGATAAGGGGCGTCAGAACGGAGCTGTGATGGGTAACAACGGACGCACCTTGCTGTTCTATATGACGGAAGAAAGCGGGGGCTTAAATAACGAACTCTATGTAAGTTTTGTACAAAAGGATAGCACCTGGTCGGAACCTAGGAATCTCGGTAAAAAAATCAACCTGAAGAAATTTAATCATACTACTCCGTACCTGGCGCCTGATGGCGTAACCTTGTATTTTAGCAGCAACCGACCTGGTGGATTGGGCTACATGGATATATGGATGAGCAGAAGACTGGATGATACCTGGCAAAAATGGAGTGATCCTGTAAACCTTGGCAGCCCCATCAATACAGAGGATATGGATACTTTTTTTACTATGGATGCCGGTGGAGAATATGCTTACATGAGCAGCGACCTGCACAGTTATGGCGAAAGTGATATTGTGCGGATTAAATTACTGGAAAGAGAAAAACCCGATCCCGTGATATTGGTAAGTGGCAATGTGTACAATAAAAAAACCAGCAAGCCCCTCAGTGCTTCGTTGATATATGAAACCTTGCCCGATGGCACAGTAGCTGGTACCGGTATCAGTAACCCTACAGATGGTGCATTTAAAATGGTGCTGCCTTATGATAAAAATTATTTGATCAGGGCACAGGCCGATCACTTTTTTGCCATTTCAGAAAACTTCAATTTAGATTCTTTAATAAAAGAAGGCTATAAAGAAATTCATAAAGATTTATACCTGGTGCCGATTGAAGTGGGCGCTGTGGTAAGACTAAACAATGTGTACTTTGATTTTGATAAATGGTTTTTGCGACCGGAATCTTTTGTGGAACTTGACAGAGTAGTAAAAATGCTGCAGGAAAATCCGGCAGTTGAAATTGAAATGAGTGCCCATACTGACAGTCGCGGCAGCGATGAATATAATTTTAAATTGAGTGATAACAGGGCAAGGTCTGTTGTGGATTATATTTTATCAAAAGGTATCTCAAACAGGAGGATTGTGTCACATGGCTACGGTGAATCAAAACCTGTAGTACCAAATGATACAGACGAAAACCGGCAACTGAACAGGAGGGTGGAGTTTACTATTTTGAAAAACTGATTATGGTGAAAAGCTTAAGGCTCAAAGTTTACGGTATAAAT
>JAYUBR010000535.1:0-1652 GCA_043740775.1 Ferruginibacter sp.
TTTGTAAGTGTATAAACGATATCTGATAGTTTTAAACTTCGATAATTATTTTATTCGCTTATCAATTCTACGCCGTATTTTTCAAAATTTTCATTAAAATCATACTTTCATCTGCGGTGGCTCCACAGGTAATTTTCCGGTTGGTTGCGAATAATTTTTTCTAAAAAATTCCGGTACTTTTTTATCAGTTCAGGCACCGTGTATTCAGCCGGATTTTCGGTTACCACTTCACTTACAAAACTATAATACCCTATTTTTATTTTTTTAAAATTGATGAAGATAACAGCAGCATTATTTTTAATAGCCGATTTATGAGCGCCCTGGATAAACGGCACCTGTTTACCGAAAAAAATTTTCCAGATACTATTATGCGGCAAGGGATTCCGATTAGCCAGTAAATACATGCAATAGTGCCGGCTGGTAATTTGCCTTATCCTTGATTTAAAGTCAACCGTGGCAAGCAGGATAGTGCCGTATCTTGACCTGAGTTTTAAAAGCAGTTTTTCGAATATTTTATTTTCAACTTTCCCATAAACACCAATGGGTGCAATATTGATTTGACCGCTTATTACAAGGTTGGCATACTCCCAGTTAAACATATGGCCCTTGCCAGGTTAATACTTTTTCCTTTTGCAATTACTTCGTTAACTACTTCAAAGTTGCGTGTACAGCACATGTCAAATTCTGCATTACTCATTGATAAAGCCTTTAGCATTTCAATAAATGTATCAATAAAATTTTTGTAAAACTGTCTCGCTATAACGGTTCTTTGAGCGATGTTTTTTTCCCGGAAAAGCAATCGCAAGATTACCCATCACAACTTTTTTTCTGTAACCAAATACATAATATACAAAAAAATAAATCGCATTGCTTATGCAATACAATACTGCAAAAGGCAGCAAAGAAACAATATAAAAAAAACCATAAACAATGTAATACATATCAATTTAAATTAAAGCGCCAGAATATTCAAAAACGATCGCTGTAAACGATCAATATAAATCATAAACAGCGCAAATGATTATACTATACGCTCGTTAAAAGGTTATTTTATAAAACGATATTTTGTACTTTATCGCTTTTTGCAGGATAGTCTGTGTTGAAATGAAGTCCCCTGCTCTCATGCCTGAACTCAGCACACTTTACAATTAAATACGCTACTGTTATCATGTTACGCAATTCGCACAACTGCGGTGATACCACTGTTTTTTTAAATAACCCTTCAGTTTCTTCATGCAACAGATCCAGCCGGCGGTTGGCTCTTTGCAAACGTTCATTGTTCCTAACAATGCCAACATAATCACTCATCAGCAGTTTCATTTCTTTTAAACTCTGTGTAATCAAAATCATTTCCTTGGGGGCACTGGTGCCGTCTGCTTTCCAGTCAGGAATATTTTGTTGAAAAGAAACCTGGTCAATCCTTTTTACCCCATCCAGATATCCGCGGTGAGCAAAAACCATTGCCTCCAGCAAACTGTTGCTGGCTAAGCGGTTGGCCCCATGTAATCCTGTACAGGCGCATTCTCCGGCGGCATATAAATTAGTAACGGATGTTCTGCCGGACTCGTCTGTTTGTACACCGCCGCAACTGTAATGTGCCGCTGGCGAAACCGGTATCATGTCTTTGGTAATATCAATCCCAATGCTGATGC
>JAYUBR010000536.1:0-1651 GCA_043740775.1 Ferruginibacter sp.
GTACTGTATGCAGCCGCTATGGCACAATCAAGGCTTGTTACCGCCGAATATCAGAAAACCCAGCAACCAGCAATTGAATATGATGTACCTTTTCCTGAAAAAACAGTCAGCAAATCAATTGATGATTACTTTCAAAAACTGGGGTATAAAGGAAAAGATACCAAGGGATACCTGACATTTAAAGGGGTGCGTTTACCAGAACTTGGTTCCGATACTTATGACTTGTATTTTAAAACCGGCAGAAAAAGCAAGAAAGAAAAAGATGCCACAACAGTAACCATGCTTATATCTTCAGGTTACGATCATTTTATTGGAGATACTACCAATTCAACTTTAATCAACAATGGAAAAACTTACCTGGAGGGCCTTACCGGCAGGGTTGCAGCTTATGATCTTGACCAGCAAATTGCAGACCAGGATGCGGCTGTAAAAAAGTCCGAAAAAAGTTTGACAAACTTGACAGAAACCGGAGAAGATTTCCGGAAGAAAAAGGCAAAACTTGAAAATGAGATAGCTGACAATTTAAAAAAGCAGGCAGCACAAAAAACAGAATCGGAAAAACAACAGCTTATATTACAAACACTGAAGGATAAACGCAAGCAATAATTTTTTATGTAATTCGTTTATATACCTGCAATGCAACAATTGCCCATATTTTTATTATTTATTCCGTTATACCTTATGAAACTCTGGAGATATTCTTTGTGGCTAAGTTTAATTTCCTGCACTATCTTATGTATTGTTTTTTTATTACCAGCTAACTTCAAAATATTTATCTGGAGTAAAGAGAGGGTTGATGCCGGCATTCTTTTTCCTGTTTTATTGGTAAGCTGGACAACTGCCTTATTTGGATTTGCGCTCAATAATGTTTTTATAGACCGGGCTGTTACAGATACCAAAATTAAAATGACAGATTTTATGAAAGCTGTCCCTTCCTTATTGGGTATTCCCGCTTTTTTTTCTTTTATATGGTTTATTTTCCGCTGGTATAAAGGAGATCCTAACCGTTAATCCGGCTGCTTAAATCTTCCATCATGGGTCATTGTATCATCCTTTAAGGTTAACAAAAAAGAGATCAGATCAACTTTTTCCTGGTTAGAAATTGGGATCTTCTTTTTAAGCAATTTATCCAATGAAGGCTGGGTAGTATCAATACTACTGCGGTAATGATCAATCACTTTGCCCAGGCTTACAAACCTGCCATCGTGCATGTATGGAAATGTAAGAGAAACATTTCTAAGGCTGGGCACTTTAAATTTTAATGAATCCGCAGGTTTGCCGGTTATGCTCATTCTTCCCATATCCATTAGTTTTTCATTTAATGAAAGCCCGTTATTGCGAAAAGAATTATCAGTAAACAGGGGCTCTTTGTGGCAACTGTTGCAGCTTGTCAAAAATATTTTATAGCCTACAGCTTCACTGGTTGTAAATATAGCTTCGCCGCGTTTTACTTTATCGTATTTACTGTTATAGGATTGGATGCTGCCCGTAAACTGCGCCAAAGATTTCAGTAAATGCTGGCTGTTGATGATACCATCCGCAAAAGTATTTTTAAAAAGGCGGATATAAGTAGTGTCAGCTTTTAGCTTCTTCAATATTTCCGGAAGTGATGTCGCCATTTCGTTGGCCGCAGTAAGTGGTGATAAGGGCT
>JAYUBR010000537.1:0-1648 GCA_043740775.1 Ferruginibacter sp.
CAGATATGTGGGAAACCATGTATGCCAGCAATGGTGTAGGTATTGCTGCTCCGCAGGTTAATAAAGGCATTCGCTTATTTGTAATTGACAGCGAACAGATTTTTAAAAATATGGATGAAGAGGATGACGATGATTACCCGGATGAACCTGGCTTTAAAGCCGTATTTATCAACGCATACATTACTGAATTAAATGGGGAAGAATGGAGCTATACGGAAGGTTGCCTGAGTATACCAAAAATCAGGGAAGATGTGAATCGCAAAGAATCTGTTACCCTTAGTTATGTAGATGAAAATTTTGTAGAACACACCAAAACCTTCATTGGAATTACCGCAAGGGTGATATTGCATGAATACGATCATATTGAAGGCAAACTGTTTATTGATTATATCAAACCACTTAAAAGAACTTTGTTGAAAAGAAAACTGGATGATATTTCCAGAGGAAAGGTACAGGTCGATTATCGCATGATTTTTCCCAGGTAAATTGATTTAAAAAAAGGTAAACAAATATCTTTTAAGGTAAACTTTTACTTAAAGATAGATAAGCTTGTTTATCACAATTGCAATAATTTGCAGGTATGATTAAAAAGATCATACCTGTTTTTTTTGGTAGCCTGTTCGCTATTTATGGCCATGCGCAAGACAGTACGTTGATGGTGGGTAAAAAAACAATTACACTCTCTGAAGTGGTGCTGAATAATAAATTGAATGTACCCGCATTTATAGACCGCATAAAGAATGATACCACTTTTTACAAAGCATTTCGTAACCTGCGGATACTGAATTATGTTTCTATCAATGACGTAAGGATGCTGGATAAAGAAGGCAACAGCCAGGCATCACTGTACAGCAAAATCAAACAAATAAGAGATAGCAACTGCAGGCGCATGGAAGTACTGGAAGAGCAGAGTTCCGGCGATTTTTATACCACAGATAGTCAATACAATTATTACACCGCCCAAATGTATGCTTCACTTTTTTTTACCAAAGGATCAGTATGCGGCGAAGATAATATTGTAGCAGGCGAAGCTTTTAGTACGGCTGGTAAAAGTGGTTTGGAAAAGCATAAAGAACAGTTGAAAATATTGTTTTTTAATCCCGGGAAAAAAATAAGCGGCATTCCTTTTATTTCAAATAAAACTTCTATTTATGATGATGATATGGCCGAAGTGTACGACATGAGTGTGGATATGGAAGAGTACAATAAAACGAACTGTTATATTTTTACACAAAAAGTAAAACACGGTAAAGAAGATAAAGTGGTGGTAGATGAAATGACTACCTGGTTTGACGATAAAACCTTTGAAGTAGTTGCCCGCAATTATAGTTTAAGCTACGATGCCGGGGTATATGATTTTAAAGTACAAATGGAAGTGCAGATGACACATGCGGGAATTTACCTGGTGCCGGCATTGATAAGGTATACCGGTAACTGGAAAGCCATTTTTAAAAAAAGAGAAAGAGGTGTATTTACTGCCACACTGTTTGATTTTAGATAAGTGTAGTAAAGTTCTTTTCTTCGTTATTGCAGCCTTATTTGTAAATTAAAAAAAATAATTGTGGGTGACAATTTATTAAAAATAATGCGTCAGTAATTTTGATGGCAAAGTATGCGGCTAAAATATAAAGCCTGTTTAAATTAATAT
>JAYUBR010000538.1:0-1648 GCA_043740775.1 Ferruginibacter sp.
GGCACTCATGGCAAAGGTGGAATCTTTCACAACAGTGCAACCGAAAAGTTAATTAACCATTTGTTTAAACCCATTATTTCATTTCAATTAAACAACTAATCATAAAAGAATGAGAGAATTAATAACACAAACCTGGAGCTGGTGGTTTTCCGGAACAATGATAGCAGCCATCATGTTCTTCCTTTTATACTTTGGGCAATCATTTGGTTTCTCTTCCAATTTAAGAACCATTTGTGGGGCTGTTGGTTTAGGTAAAAAAGCAAAGTTTTTCGACTTTAAATGGCAAACCCAGATTTGGAATTTGGTTTTTCTGATAGGTGCAATTATTGGAGGATTTATCGCTTACCAATTCCTTTCACCTGCAAACCCAGCAGTTCAAATTTCGCAGGCAACCATCAGTGATTTAAACAAGCTGGGTATTGCTGCACCCACGTCTTTGCAGCCTGCTGAATTATTTAGCTGGGAAGCAGTATTTTCTGTAAAAGGATTTTTGGTACTGGCTGTTGGTGGGTTGTTAGTAGGCTTTGGCAGCCGCTATGCCGGTGGCTGCACATCAGGCCATGCCATCAGTGGTTTATCCGATTTACAATTACCTTCATTGATTGCAGTTATTGGCTTTTTTGCAGGCGGTTTAATCATGACATTTTTAATACTCCCTTTAATTTTTTAAAATATGAAATTTATAAAGTTTCTTTTACTCGGAATTGTTTTTGGTATTGTAATGGCAAAATCAGAAGCCATATCCTGGTTCAGGATACAGGAGATGTTCCGGTTCCAGGCATTTCACATGTATGGTATTATTGGTACAGCCGTTACCCTTGGTATTATTGGTGTGGCGTTGATAAAGAAATTTAAAATAAGGGACTTTCATGGCAACCCTATTTTATTTCATCCTAAAGAAAAATCAATTATTCGCTATCTCGTTGGCGGCACCATCTTTGGGCTTGGTTGGGCATTAAGCGGCGCTTGCCCAGGGCCAATGGTAGTAAATATTGGCTATGGTTTTTTTGCTATGGCTATTGTATTTCTGTTTGCTTTACTAGGCACCTTTTTATACGGTTACTTTAAAGAAAAATTACCCCATTAATTAATAAACGATTGCTTATGCCTTACGAACAGGATGATGATAAAATGCAACAGGGGCTGCTGTCAACTATCAGTAAACTTATATTGGTTATAGTAGTACTGGTTGTTGCTTTAATTGCAATGCCGTTTATTATTGAATACAGTAATCAGCCTGATAAACCCAAAGAAAAAACAATGGGCACATTAGCAGCAAGCGATGGACCTAAAAAGGATTTAACAGTTTACTGGACTGCTCCCGATGTTAACAGCGTTACCGATGCTAAACAAAAAGAACAGGTGGAATATGGCAAAGACTTGATTGCTCATACTGCGAAATATCTTGGCCCTAATGGAAGCGTATTAAAAATAAGCAATGGCATGAATTGCCAAAACTGTCATTTGCAGGCTGGCACTGCTGTATTTGCCAATAACTATGGCTCAGTAGCATCGCTATATCCAAAATTCAGGGCAAGAAGCGGGGCAATAGAAAATATTTATAAGAGAGTAAATGATTGTTTTGAAAGAAGCCTGAATGGCAAAGCAATTGATACTGCCGGTAAAGAAATGCAGGCCATTGTTGCCT
>JAYUBR010000539.1:0-1646 GCA_043740775.1 Ferruginibacter sp.
GAGGGAATTGATATTACCGCCGACTGTTATCCTTATGATGCCTGGCACAGTACCATCCGGGTGCTGTTTCCCAAAAAAGATTTTACAAACCTGGAGAGCGCTACCTATGCGACAGATCATTTGTTTGATGCCGATGGATCTGTGCTGGTGCATTTTGCACCGGATACCTTGTACAATGGAAAGACGTTTGAAGCCATTGCCAAAATAAGAAATGAAACCGCTGCCAAAACATTATTGTACCTGGTAGGTGCAGCCGATACCTACCAGCAACAACATCCCGGTAAATCTGCAGAAGACATGATGGGCAAGTCGATGGCAGAAGAAGATATCAGTGCATTGCTTGCATGG
This sequence comes from Ferruginibacter sp., assembly GCA_043740775.1. GTDB lineage: Bacteria > Bacteroidota > Bacteroidia > Chitinophagales > Chitinophagaceae > Ferruginibacter. Next base: position 349 of record JAYUBR010000539.1, read on the forward strand.
CCGCACACCAATGTTTGTTCCGACGGAGCCAATGGCGGGCATCCGAGGGGATATGGAAGTTTTACCAGGATTTTAAACCGGTATGTAAAAGAAAAGAAAATTATGAGCTGGGAAGCTGCTATCAATAAAATGACGGGGCTTGCTGCAGAGAATACAGGCATTAAAAACCGCGGCATTATTGCACCGGGATATTTTGCAGACCTGGTGTTGATAGATCCCGAAACGGTGAAGGATAATTCAAGCATTCAAAACTCCAAAGCATTGTCTGATGGAATAAAAAAGGTTTGGGTAAATGGAGTATTGGTGTACCAGGATAAGACTTTTTTTAAAAAATATCCGGGTGAATTTGTGGGGAGATAATGAATTTGCCCTGCCCTTTATGACTTGCCTCGCCCTGAATTGCCTCGCCCTTTAGGGCGAGGATAAAAATGATAATTATTATTTCGGGCTTTAGCCCATAAATAATATGGGCTAAAGCCCCATCTGTTTTTTTATTTTCTTATCCTCGCCCTTTAGGGCGAGGCAATTCAGAGGGAAACAATTTAGAGGGAAGTAATTTGAAGTGAAGTTATTTGGGTTAAGAGTAATTGTTCAGGCAGGGTTAATTACGCTGCCTTGACAAATTAGTTGTACAGAATCTTTTTAAAATATACATCAATACATGACAACTGAAATAAAACCGAAAGCCATTGTTTTAACGGACGGCATGTTGCATAAAATGGATGCCAAAACAGCGCATGGCCTCATTCGTGGAACGGAACGCTATGAAATTGTTGCCGTAATAGACAGTGAGCATGCTGGCAAAGACGCTGGTGAAGTACTGGATGGCATTCATCGAAATATTCCTGTGGTAGCAAGTGTGGAAGCCGCTATTCAATTGGTAAACGATATCAGCTATTGTATCATCGGTATTGCTACTGTTGGTGGAAAACTGCCACTACATTTTATTTCTATCATTCAATCCTGTATTCAAAATAAAATCTCCATGGTAAACGGGCTGCATGATTTTTTAACCGGTATGCCTGAAATTGCAGCCATGGCAAATGAATATGGTGTTACATTGACCGATGTAAGAAAACCAAAAGAAAGAAAAGACCTTCATTTTTGGACAGGCGAAATATTTAACATAGCACCACCAGTAATTGCAGTGATTGGTACTGATTGCGCATTGGGAAAACGCACTACCTGCCGCATGGTAAAACAAGCGTGCATTGAAGCGGGCATCAATGCACAAATGATTTACACCGGGCAGACAGGCTGGCTGCAGGGCGGACAATATGGATTTATTTTTGATAGTA
>JAYUBR010000540.1:0-1643 GCA_043740775.1 Ferruginibacter sp.
ACCTGGCTAACTGATTTTAAAAGTGTAAATACCAACGCTGCCCGTTATCAGAATTTAAGCATTAACCAAACCAAGTTAAGCGGGCAATGTGGCCGTTTAAAATGTTGTTTAAATTATGAGCTGGATACTTACCTGGATGCCTTGCAGCACTTTCCGGATGATTGTGAAATGATTGAAGTAGCGAGAAGCCGTGCGTTTTTAGTTAAAAAAGATATTTTCCGCAACCTGATGTGGTACACAATGCCGGACAGTAATAAACAATACCCTTTAACAATAGAAAGAGTAAAAAAAATAAAGGCCCTCAATCAACAAGGCATCAGGCCGGAAGACCTGGAAACGGTGGAAGTGGTGAGCAAAAAACCTGTTGAAATTGAACCTACTTATGCAGACGTAGTTGGGCAAATCAGTTTAAAAAGCCTGGAAAAAACCAGTCGTAAAAGAAGGGATATGGAACGTGGGCCACAACAACAGCCACCACAGAACCGCAACAATCAACAACCGGATAACAGAACGCAAAACAGGCCTCCGCAAAACCGTGATGGCAGAGGACCACAACAAAACAGGGATGCACAGGGACCGCAACAAAACCGGGAGAGCAACAAGCTTAACCAACCCCCACGTGGCAATCAGCAACAAAGGCCTCCGCAAAAAAGGGATGGACAGCCCAACCAAAAACCTGGTCAGCCTGATAGGCAGCACAAGCGTCCACCTCAAAACCGCAATGAACAAAGACCACAGCAAAAAAATGAAGGACAAGGTCAGCGACCTCCGCATCAACGGGGCAACCAGCCGCAAAGGCCTCCTCAAAAACAGGACAACCGGCTACAGCCAGGGCCCGATCAGCCTGCTGGCAATAAAGAAGAAAAAAATAATTAATTAATAAACAACAACGTCGGGTATTTATACCGGACGTTTTTATTTTTGCATCATAAATTTATACATGTCTATTAAGGTACTTAATCTTTCAAAAAATTATGGCGCTCAAAAAGCGGTCAATAATATTTCATTCACCATAGGTAAAGGAGAGATAGTAGGATTTTTAGGGCCCAATGGTGCAGGGAAAAGTACTACCATGAAAATTATTACCGGTTATCTCGAATGTGATAGTGGTGTCGTGGAAGTTTGTAATGAAAAAGTAAACACCAGTTCCTTATCTACCAAAAGTAAAATTGGTTACCTGCCTGAAGCGAACCCGCTATACTTTGATATGTATGTAAGGGAGTATCTTGAATTTATTGCGGGTGTTCACCAGATACCTAAAAAAAGCAGACTTGATTTAATAGGTGCTGTTGCAACAGAAATGCATTATCTGTCTAAAACAAGAAAAGCCAGAATAGAAGAAGTTATAGAAATGGTTGGCCTGACAATTGAAGCCAATAAAAAAATCGGGCAACTGAGTAAAGGCTATAAACAACGGGTGGGGCTTGCCGCAGCATTAATACACAACCCTGAAGTAATGATATTGGATGAACCCACCTCAGGCCTCGACCCAAACCAGATTGTTGAAATAAGAGAGGTGATTAAAACTTTAGGGAAAGATAAAACCGTCTTATTCTCCTCTCATATTCTGCAGGAAGTACAAGCCATTTGCGATAGGGTAATTATCATCAACAAAGGAACCATTGTAGCAGATGACACGTTAA
>JAYUBR010000541.1:0-5636 GCA_043740775.1 Ferruginibacter sp.
GTCAAAACCCGCTACAGTGGCTGATCCGGAAGAAGGGATTGATAGACCGCAAAGCATGCGCATAGCCGTAGTTTTTCCGGCGCCATTGGCTCCCAGAAAACCAAAAATTTCTCCCTTGTGTACATCGAAAGATATTTCATTGGTGGCTATAAAATCACCGAATTTTTTGGTGAGTTTATCGGCAGTTATAACTGTTTCATTCATGTTTGTTATTTTATTATTTGCTCATTAGCTCAATAAAACAATCTTCAATATTTGGTTGTACAATTTGTAATTCAATTTCATGATGTGATAAGTGTAACAGATAATTCATTATCTCATTGCTGCCTTCTTCATCACTTTTTAATATCAGGTGATGGAACTCGCCAAAAGCATAACATTTTTCGGTATTGCTATACCGCTGTAAGTCATTGAGCAGACGAAACATTTCTGCAGAACGTACCGACCACATTTTTTTTGTAAATTTTTTAATGATAATATGTGGCGAATCAATGCTCATAATTTTACCCGTTTGAATCAAAGCTACCCGGTCGCACAACTGCGCTTCATCCATGTAAGGCGTGGAAACCAAAATGCTGATGCCCTGTTGTTTAAGACTTTTCAGCATCTCCCAGAATTCTTTTCTGGATACTGCATCCACACCAGTGGTAGGTTCATCCAAAAATAATACAGATGGCCGGTGAATTAAAGCGCAGCACAGTGCCAGCTTCTGTTTCATACCGCCCGAAAGCTTGCCAGCCCTGCGGGTTTTGAATGGTTCGATTTGTATATAAATCTCTTTGATAAGATCATAGTTTTCTTCAATACTGGTATTAAAAATAGCAGCAAAAAAACGCAAATTTTCTTCTACTGAAAGATCCTGGTACAAAGAAAATTTTCCGGGCATATACCCAATACGGTTTCGGATTTCCTTGTATTGTTTTACCACATCAAAACCATCTACGGTTGCGCTACCGGCATCTGCCAGCAACAAAGTAGTCAGTATCCTGAACAGGGATGTTTTACCTGCACCATCTGGCCCGATAAAGCCAAACAATTCACCTTTGGCCACCTCCATAGAAATATCATCCAATGCGGTTATCAGCTCTTTTTTAGTGCCGTATTTTTTAACGATATGTTCAACGGTTACAGAATTCATTTTAATATTTATTACACGAATTCTTCAAGTAAATGCTTTTAACGAAATCGAACTTGCTGGCGCACTGCTTGAAATCAGACATGATAAAATCAGCCATCAGAAATTGCCTTTCATATCAGTCATCAGAAATTGCCTTTCATATCAGCCATCAAAACACAACCTCTCCATACATACCAATCTTCAGATACCCATCGTTCTTTACACTGATTTTTATAGCGTATGCCAGGTTGGCTCTTTCTTCTTTAGTCTGTATTGTTTTGGGCGTAAACTCCGCTTTATCCGATATCCAGGTAATGGTACCTGGCAATTCCCTGTACTTTCCTTTTCCATCATCTGTCAGCACTTTTACCTGCTGGTTTAATTTTACCTGTGCCAACTGGTTACCGGTGATGTATGCACGTAATTTCATTGTTGTCAAATCGGCTATTTTGTAAATAGCCTTGCCGGTGTTTGTATATTCGTTGGCATTTGCATATTTTGTTAGTACAGTTCCACTGACAGGATTTATGATCCTGGTTTTATTCAACTGATCCTGTATTTGCGCTACCTTTTTTTCCATTGGATTTTTTTCACTCAATATGCTGCGGTTCTGTATTGCCACTGATTGGCGCTGTGCATTTACCTGGCTTTGCAAAACTGCGAGCTGGCTTCGGGATGCCACAATTTGTTCCCTCAAAACATTTACCTGGCCTGTAATATCATCTAATTGTTTTGCGGGCGATGCATCTGCTTTTACCAGGTTTGTAAAACGTTGTTGTTCTTTAAGCAGCGTTTTTAATTGTTCTTCCTGTACACCAATTTGTTTGGTTTGCGCTACCATCTGCGATTGTAAAACATTGATTTGCGGCAATGCGTTATTTGTTTTTTGGGTGATCGCATCCACAGAAGAAGCAGCCTGTTCCTTTTGCAATTCGATAGTTGAGGGATCAATATTTCCTACAATGGAATCCTTCGCCAGCGTTGATCCTTCTTCAACATTCAGTTGCATAATTTTACCAGTTGCTTCGGCCGAAACAATAATTTCATCTGCTTCAAAAGTTCCGGTTGCATCGTATTTGTTATTGCCGTTATTACAGGCACAAAACACAATGATTAAAAGTAGAATAAGAAGTTTAGTGGCTGATTGCATGTTTGTCGTTGATTAATTATTTTCAAAAAATTTATTCGCCCAGGATAATTCTATAATTGTACTGAGCCTGCAGCCACGCCACTTCATGTAATTTTTGATTGAGCATGGATTGGTTTTCTGCATTCAGTTCCCTGATATAATCGTCGGTATTGATAATACCATTGGATAGTTTAACCAAGGCGTTTTCTTTAATGCTTGTTCGTAAAGTAATGATAGCGGAATCAGTCAGCATCAGTTGCTGATACTTCTCAATTTCGTTTTTTTGCCGCACCAATAACTGCTGGTTATTTTGTAAAAAATTCTCTTTTTGTTTGCCAATTACCTGCTCCTGAATTTTCAAAACATCTTTATCCTTTTGTTGTGTAATGCGACTCATGATAGGAATATTGAGTTTTACACCCGAAATATAAAACCATTGAAATTCGTTTTTTAATTGATTTAATCCCGGCTTTCCATAACCACCATTGGCAAAAAGAGAAAACTTAGGGTTTGTTTTTGCATTGATCAGTTTGCTTTCCAACTGAATACCCTGTTGCTGAAAATCAAACAACTTTAATTCCGGCCGCTTAACACGGGTGTCAGCAATAAAAAAAGCGCCAACAGGTTTAGTAAGTACCGTATTTTCATCCAGGGTAGCACCTGTGAGGATGGATAAAATTTCTATGGCCTGTTTTTTAACTGACCTAAACTCAATTTTTTGCTGACCGGTTTTTAGTAGTTCAGCCTTCAATAAATCTTCGTTACTTTTTGTAGCAATACCATTTAAAACCTGCGCTGCTACTGTTTTTAAACTGTTGTTCAGGTCCTGTTCCACCAGGTTCATTAATTCTATATTCTGGTTCATCAATAAAGCGGTAAAAAAATAATTGTTGATGGTTGACTTTAGCTGATACAAATCAATTTCCACTTTTTGAGCTTCTGCTGCGGTAGTAATTTGCTGTAATTTTTTTTGCCCGCTAATCACACCGCCATCATAAACCGGTTGCACCAGTTCAAGTGTTCCTTTATACTGATTTTTATCTAATTGTTCAATGTTTATGTTGGGAAGTTTGATGGGTAGTGAAGTTACGTCCGATTGATATGTTGCCTGTGCATTGATGTCTAATTGAGGCAACCCTTTAAGGTTCAGATTTTTTTTCGTCTTGTTACCGGCTGCAATGGTTAATGCCTTTTGCTGATACAGTGGAGAATGATTCGCCGCCAAACTATAGCATTGCTCAATGGTAAGTTCGCTCAAATGCTGGGCAACCAAAAAGTGGTTAACGAAAAGAAAAATAACCAATAGATGTATTTTCCGGATCATAATTATTTTATTTTCAGATTCATTAACAAGATGATTTACGCTGCCTTTCAATTTTCACATTTTCAAATTGAGTCATTTTCACATTTTTCATTGAGTCATTTTCACATTTTTATGGCACTAATAATAAAAGCTGCAACTTCTTTCTTTCGTAACTGTATCATTTCCTGATATTGCTTTTCATTCATCTGCATTACTTTTTTTATCATGGGTTTGGCAATGAAGGGGAAAACGCTCAGCGACTGAATATTTATCAGTAATTGTTGAGCGGTTATTTTTTTGATAGCTCTTTTTTTAATCTCCCCATTGATTTGTTGCTGAAAGCTTTCCAGCACTTTTTTTGTTTGCATTTGCTTAAATCGTTTTGCCATCATTTCGGGGTTGCGGCTTAATTCGTTGATAACAAACAACGGCATATCAGGGAATTGACTCAACCGCTCAATGTCCAGTGTCACAATCTGCCCAATTTTTTCAAATAATGGGGTGCCGGCAGTGAGAACAGCGGCAAGGTTAGAAAAAAACTTTCCGAACTCCTGTTCAAAAATGATTGCAAATAACTTTTCCTTCGATTCAAAATAGTAATGTACCAGCGCTTTGTTAATGCCAGCTTCATCCGCTATATCCTGCATACGTGCGCCCGATAAGCCCTTTTGTGTAAATGCTTTTCGGGCTACCTGCAATATTGCCTCCTCCGTAGTTTTATCTTTTTGTTTCATCCATTCTAAAATTAACCATTTGGTTAAATTTATACAAAGATAAATATCTCTTTTAATTTTGCAATAAAAATTAACCAAATGGTTAAAAAATGGGTGTAAGTTTAAGATTAGGAATTTTCAGGCATGTGCAGGAAGAGTATCTTAACTATAACAAACTTTCATCAATAGCAGTACTGATGTTGAGAAGTGCCTGTTGCAGAACAATATCACTTGTCCACCCAAAGCCAATACGTATATATGTATCAGGCATATTAAACCAATGGCCGGGGCCAACCATTGTTTGGTATTTATTCATGAGTGTATCGTAAAATTTAACAGTATCAATTTGTAATTCATTTTTAAAACGGGCAAAGCAAACCACCCCGCCCTTTGGTAAAATACATTCCATCCTGGTTTCTTTTTTCAGCCATTGTTGAAGCAGTTCAAAATTCTGCATGGCTTTTTTATTTATGGCTGTGGCAAACTTTTCTTTCTGTAAATAAAACTGGTAAGCCACTTCCTCATCCAAAACAGAATTGCTGATATAGATCATTTCTTTGGCGGCTAAAAAACGTTCCATCATTATTTCATCCTTTGTTATCAGCCAGCCCATTCTTATGCCGGGCAACCCAAATGCTTTGGACAAAGAAGAAACACTGATAACCTGTTTGCTTTTTGTGGCAGCAATAGGGTAAGGTGTTTTAAAGCAGGTATCCCGGTAGGTTTCATCTACCAATACATGAATATTATATTGTTCTGCAAGGCGAACAACTTCATCAATTTCTTCTTCGTTCATCAGCATGCCTGTTGGGTTATGAGGCGTTGTAATGCTTATGAGTTTTGTATTTGGCTGAATGGCAGCTTCAATTTTTTGTACTTCAATTTTCCATGCAGTTTCAAATTGCAGGTCAACAAAAGAGATGCTGCAGCCAATAGTTTTTGGTACTTCAATATTGGTGGCATAGTTTGGGCTCACTACAATCAAATGATCATCGGAAGTTAGCAGGGACGTGTTGATAATAAACAATGCACCGGCTGCGCCGTTGGTTAGTAATACATTTTGTTTATCAAGGCCAGCACAATCCTGTACAAGTAATTCCCTCAAGGCGGGCTTGCCGCTGTGACCGGTGTACTCCAATACGAGATCGTTGAGCGCCAGATTTAAATCACCCATTTTTATATCAGTCACTGAACTCTCAGACAAATTATACCGGATGGTATCATAACCAACTTCTTCAGGCGATTCCTTTTCTATCGGCATCCGTTTGTACAGCATAGTAAATTTTTTAAGTGTGAATTAAAGATATACAACATAGGATAGATACGCTGATGAGACTGATTTTAACGTATGATACTGATTTTAATTCATAGAGA
>JAYUBR010000542.1:0-5615 GCA_043740775.1 Ferruginibacter sp.
TGTAAATTGGCCGGTACCGGTAAGAAGGATAATAATTATAATGATTGCCATAACCGTATGCAGGACGATAATTATAATACCCGCCAAGGTAGGCAAAAGCCTGGCGGCATTTATCATAACTGTTATTGAATCTCCCGAAAAATATGTCGTGAAAATTTTGGTATTAATAAGCCGGGCTAATGATCAGAAAAAATATTTTGTATTCAGTATAGTAAAAAGTGCAGAGCATAATCTTTGCAAATACCCGGAAGTAGAATTATCATTATCTTTATTTTTGTTGAGTTATTAAAACGTAAAACAAATTAAAAATGGAAATAAAAAATACCCGCTTACACCACTTCATTCTCAACAATCCATTCAGTAGTTGGTATGAGAACAACACAAAAAAAACGGGCATGAGACATAGACTATTACCAATTTTTAGCGCATTTATTCTGGCATTATTTTTCACCACCAATGCAGCCGCACAGGAAAAAAATCAGATGGTGAGGCTGGCCAAACTGGTAATTGATTCGGCTCAGTTGCAAAACTATAAGGCGTTGCTGAAGGAAGAAATCGAAGCGTCGGTACGCATTGAGCCGGGAGTGATTACCTTGTATGCCGTGTCTGAAAAAGATAAGCCCGCCCACATCACGATATTGGAAATTTATGCTGATACCGTTGCATACAAAGCACATTTGCAAACACCCCATTTCATAAAATACAAAACCAGCACAAAGGAAATGGTCAAAGCCCTTGAACTTGTTGCGGCTGATCCCCTCTTGCCTGGGATGAAGATAAAATAATAATTAAAAAAGTTACAACATTTCGCCCTTGCGTTGGCATAAAAGTGTTCCTCAAAAAACTAAGAACGCATCTACCGGTTTATCATTGACAGTACAATGTCAATATCAGCAGGCAACGGTTTCACACACCTCCTTTGCATTAGGGTGTTGAAGAAGGTATTGCCAGCAAAAAGTAAATCACTTCTTCTTCACCACAATTCTTTGCAATTCATCTTTTGCAACTTCATCAAAAAAGTTTTTCATTTGGGTATAGCCTGTTGCCGGTATTTTATATTTCGCCAGCGTTAAATTGGAAACGCTGTATACATTCTGTTCGTTTTCGTTGTACCAGTATTTTGTGCTGTATTTTCCAAAATCGCATTGCAGGTTTTTGGGTGTTGGCAAGGCATCTGAAATCATACCATCGGGCAAATGATAAATGGTGGTGTCTGTTTTTTGAAAAGGATACCTAAAATAATAATCCATCAACCGGTTTTCTGCTTGGGGCATTGTTTTGTTCCAAAGTTTATATAACCGAAGCGCCAAAAACATTTTACTGCCAGAGGTAAATTCCGGTATCTTTTCAAATGTCAAATCAAAACTGGCTTCAAACTGATCGCCTGCTTCATTTTGCTGAACGGTAAATTCATCCGGCTGTTTCAAGCCAATTTCCTCTATTAAAAATTCCTTTTGGTCTTCTTTTTTTTCTTGCAACAAGGCATGCATGAAACTTTGTTTGAAAGCACCTCTTAGCTTCAGGGTGAATTGTGCAGTACCACTTCCGTCGGCGGCCAATTTTACCAGCGTAGACGACGTTAATACATTATCGGCCGACTTGCTCGCAGGTGTTGCCACCAACTGTCCACCGTTTTCAGTAATGAGCAAGGCATTTCTGTTTTCAGTAAAATTTCCCAACACACCGAAGTCAGTGGATTTGCTGGTACATTCTAACCAGATGGAATCAGTTTTTTGTGGCACACATAAAATAACATGATTAAATTCATTGCAGGGAAAAGCAGGGTCGGCGGGCATTTCGTTGTATCCTGCATTCACCAACGCAATGTGGCTTTTGATGCCCAGGGAATTTAATACCGCAAACATGTAATAACTAAGTCCTTTACAATCGCCATATTTTTTTTGATCTGTAAAGCTGGCTGGAAAAGGTTGAAACCCGCCAATACCCAGTTGGATACTTACGTACCGGAAATTTTTTTGCAGGTAATTATAGACAAGCTTTATCTTCTCTCTTTCGGTAGCGGCATTTTTTACCATATCCTTAAAAAATAATTTTCTGTCCTGGGAAAGTTCGTTGAGGTTGGTGATTAAGTTATTTTCCCACTGGCCAAAATTTTTCCAGCTTGTCATGTCACCGTCCGTATTATAAATCCTGAACCGGTTCGGGGCAAGTATGATCTTGGGGTATTTTTTTGCAAAGCTTACTGCACCTTCCTCATAAGTAATGGGAGCAATATTATTTACACTCCATTTATACGTTTTATATTTTTCGGCAGATGTAATTTCAGGTTTCAGTGTTATGTTGCTTTCCCTGTAACGCAGGTCAATATCTGCCGGCACTTTGGCGGTAAAAGAAGAATTTACCACCGCTTCTCCGGCACCTTCCTGTATTTCATAATCAGGATACATTAACGTGCCTTTGAATTTAATTTCGTAGCTGTATTCCACGGTAACAGGATAGTTAACAGACGGAACAACAAAATAAGTTACTTTACCATCATCAATCAAACCTTCGCCATTGGCCACGGTATTCATGTCTTTCATTTTGTATTTTGCGGTCTGTTTCCCTTTTGCATCAAATACTTTTATCTCCGCTTCCTTCAGCTCAACAAACTTATTACTGAATTGCGAAAAATCAAGCACATTTTTGCCTTCTGCATTCAGTACCGTCATTATTTTATGTACAGTAAGATAAGCCCTGTCAATGTCGGTTACTTCAAAATAAGCGTCATTTTTAAAAGTAATGATAGCCGCATCTTTCTTTAGTGATTCCGGCACAGTCTCCAGTTTACAGCAAGCATATTGCGCTTTGGAAAAATTACACAACAGCAACGATGCAATAAGAACAGCATATTTTTTCATACAAAAGTCTTGGGGGTTAACAGCAATCTAACTTTTTTTACGGAACACAAACTGTTCGTTTAACATGTCAAATAATTTTTTATAGAATTCTTTAAATTCAGGGTATGCTTCGATGCTGTATTGCGGCTTTTTAAAGTCAAGTACAACTCTTACAGATAACCGGTCCTGGTCTGCACTTGCCATTCGTGTAAACACAATGCTGGAATCCGGCATTATCATTTTAACATTTTTTGGTAATTCCTCAAATTGATATCCCGGTGGAATCGTAAAGTTTCCTACAATAGCAGTATGCTGCTTGAAGCCAAAGAAAATGTCTGAAAACCGATTGTCCGCAAAAAAAGGATTTTTCTCCAGGCCCGAAAACATATTGGCAGTAAAATATTTGTAGTCGCCAGACGAACTAAGGCTTTGCTTAAAAACAACATGTTGTACCAGTGGCAAAGTGTCGTTTTTTTCATTTTCAAAATATACGCTGTCTACTTTTACTCCGGCGCTTTGGGAACTAAAGTATGCGTCGGTAAATTGTTTTTTTCCCTCCTTGAAATGAGGCATGCGGTTTACCCTGGCATAGTCACCTGAATTGACAGTGGCTTCTCCCTGCATTACCCCATCTTTGTCTATATCCGCCATCAGCAGAATAGTGCTGTTGAACATTTCATCCTCCTGCCACAACATTTTCCATCCCCATTCGCCCTCATCAACTTTTTCAATCACCATTCCTTCTGAATTCAATACATCCAGCGGGATTAAATTTGAAGGCGTTATTTTTTCCGTGGCATCCAACACGTATTTTCGTCCGTTTATTTCCATGTAAGCCATCACCTTATCAAAGTCTTTAACAGATGCAAAAGCGGTGTTCACCCTGCCATTGGCCCTGGTGCTAACCAATACCGGGTGCGCCTTAAGACCTGCATCTCTAAGCAGGTTCACCAATATCAGGTTAATTTCGCCACTTGTTCCTTTCTTATCTTTCCAGGCTGATTTTACCCCGCTTAACGCCCAGATATTATCATTCCCGTTCCATTCCATATTCTTTCGAACGTATTCATGAATGGTGACCATTTTTTTATACTGATCGGTCATGTCTTTCAACAGGGCATCCAGGTCGCTGGTTCGTGGTATATTCTTTTTTAACTGGATGCCAAAATCTTCGTCCTCCATTAACGACCTGATTACTTCGGGCCAGGTATGCAACAGGCTCCTTCTCGGGGCACGGTCAGGATTAACTGCTACCGCAATAGCCTGTAACCGCTGAAGGTAATCATCGTCACAATAGATAAATGGTTCGTCTCTTAATGCGGGTACGTTTTCCATGGTGTACACCTGTAAACTATTACGCGACTTGCTGAACGCTTCTTTTTTATAAGGTAATGTGGTATAGGGTATGGCATTCATTTCAATCTGCGTAGGAAAACTAATGGTAAAGCGGCTTAACTTTACCGGGATCGATTTCTGAAAAAACCAGTTTCCATTGTCGCCGCCATCAATTACATACTTGTATTCTATTATGCTGCCTGCTTTTACTTCCGGCAAGGTGAAACTAATTTCAGAATACCGCTTATTCAATTCCTTTTTATAGATCAGTTTTTTGTCAAGCTTTGATATCACAATATTGCCAGCCGCATCCAGGTTGTATGTCTGAGCTGCTATATCTCTTACCGATTCGCTGTTTTGCTTACTGTAATACTTTATGTGTACGTTGGCTCTGTCAAGTCCTTTATCCTTTAGAATTTTTATCCTGATACGCCTTTCGTTTTGGGTGGTAAAACTATAAGCTAAATCACCTTCAAATTCTCCCACGTCAAATAATACCAGGGCTTCGGCGTCTTTGTCAAAATCGCAGGTTTTCATTTCGAGATCCGCCTTTTCAATTTTTCCAAATTCGGGGATATCTTTTTGAGCAGTTGTAGTGCTGACGATTAATGTCAGGAGGATACTAATACAAACAAATTTCATGATACAGGTTTAGATGGCTTAAAGGATCGTTTAATTTATTAGGGGTATTAAAAATACAGGGACAAATTCTGTATATTTTTGGAAATGAAGTAGCAATATAGGTTTTCTTTTTCAATATTTCACAAACGGTATCAAATTTCGAAAGGCAATATAGCAGGGTTTAAAATACAATTTCCGCAACTGCATTAATAATACGGCATGCTTTATCATAAACTTGTAACAGATGATTTTATTGTATTACAGAAACCGCAACACGCTGTTTTAGAATATACATACCGTTGGCTTCGCAGCAGCAATGACTCCTTTTTTGTATAACCTCATTTATTTATTTAACAGGGAATGGAAGCCGTAGTAGAACGCAGGACCACTACACGTATTTATGAAGTGAAAGCAGATGGTGATATGGAAGCAAAGTTAGTAACCCTTTGCTGTAGTGAACCTCCCAGGGGGTTTTCTAAATGGTCTCTGTGCTTACTGGCAGACAAGATGGTGGAATTAAATTATGTGGAGAGTATCTCACACGTAACGGTAAGAACTGTTTTAAAAAAAATGAACTTAAGCCCTGGAAAGTGAAAGGCTGGGTGATCCCTCCCGAAAAGAACAGTGCGTTTGTAGCGAACATGGAAAAAGTATTGGATGTATACAAAAAGCCTTACAACGCTGCATTTCCAGTCATTTGCATGGATAAGTCACCAAAGCCACTGATAGAAGAAGGAAAGCCATCCGTTGCGATGAAACCAGGTCAGGATGCGAGAGTAGATTATGAGTACATAAGACATGGAGTAGTCAATATATTGA
>JAYUBR010000543.1:0-1636 GCA_043740775.1 Ferruginibacter sp.
AAAAGCGGTTTACTATAGTCTTATACCAGGCAATACAGATGCGCCAACAGTTATAACGTCATGGTTGAAAATACAGGATAATTTTTTAGGCGTAGATCAACGGGTTTTATTTAACGGTCAGGCTTTAGTTTTAGAATATGCACTTAATCAGCAATTCGGTGGAACGTTTAGGCCGCCAGGCAGTTCTTCAAAGTCCGATATTTATTTAACTAATATAGCCGGAACTTTTGCTGGTTTTATTGTTGGCAAAACAGAGCCTTATTCAAGCAGTGTAGGACAAACTACATCAGCAGATTTTATCGGGCTTGCATATCCAATAGTACACTTAAACAATTTTCAAATAAATTTCCTTGCTTCTTTATTTGCTTTAACGACAGATTCAGGGGTAAGAAATTTCGCAAATCTTTACGTACCAACAAGTTTAAATTATATCATAGTAACATATTAAAAATGAAAATATTAAGCATTGCATCAATAACAGATTCCAGTAGATTCCCTGTAAAAAAAGGAACGCTACAATTTATACAGGATGCATATAAGGAATCTTTGGCCGATACAGTTAAATCTTTAATAGGGGCATCCTACAACCCTGCGACAATGTATGTCATGTCAGGCGTATTAAATACGGGTACACTGCCTGTTTACACTTTTTCTGCCGGTGTAATATTTTACAACGGTGAGATATTTGATTTAGATGCCACTTCATTTTCTGCGACAGGATCAAACGTTGCTACGTTTGCAATAATACAAACACAATACACCACAGATGCCGATCCGGTAACGTTTACGGATACGACGGTAAGAAATATCCACAATATCAGAAAGATGCAATTGGTGCAGGGGTTGAGTGGGACGGGTTTAGCTGATTACGGGCAAGGGTATTTTTTAAATTTCACAATTCCACCTCAACTTACTTTAGTAGGTGCCGGATCGGCAGTAGTATCAGGAACTTATCCTGCACTAACAATTACCGTTCCAACTGTGGGATTGACAAATACCATTCTTTATGCTGGATCTTATAATGTTGGTAATGTTCCGGCCGTGAGTACAGATTATGCAATTTCTTTTGCTGCCATATCTACAGCCGCTTATTATATTGTCGGAACTATGATAAGTAATGGTGTGCGGGCGCAGGACACAAATTGTTTTTGGACAGTCAGTAACCGCACAACAATAGGGTTTACCTTAACTGTAAACGAATCGGTGGCACAAGTTCAAAACATTGCATTTGAATTTATTTTATTTGCTAAATAAACCAAATATTCCATGAGTTCATCAAACCAAAGGGCCATTAAGGGTTATTTAAAACCTTGCTTACACATATTTATCACAAAGTATTCAAAACTGTACGAGATTTCAGAAAGTAAAGCTGTAAATCAGGCTGTAAAGGCTTTGCAGGACACTATCCCCAAAGATATTAAAGAGCGTATAATGAAGACCGTTAGTAAGAATAGTTATTAATTTTTTTTCATAGCGGGCAGTTGTTTTCATACCCTGGTATTTTTATACCGGGGTTTTTTAAAGCATATTCCTACTCGTATAAAATAAGTGTCCTACTTTTTAATCAATCATTTACAGTAGTAATAAATTTACTCATGATTTATACCGTTGATGTCAATTCAGACGAACCGATAAT
>JAYUBR010000544.1:0-1635 GCA_043740775.1 Ferruginibacter sp.
AATGATACAGGTCTTTTTCAATGGATAATTTTTTAATTGATAATGGATAATTATCTATTACACAATAAAGGATAATTAATTAATAATGATTTGTTGATAAATCAGGGAGTAGTATTTTACAATAATTGAAGACTGTATAGCAATTAATTTTGGTTAGCAAGGAAGAGATAACTAATAAAATAACAAAAAAGTAATCATAGCATTATACCACTATGACATGAAAATTATCCGTTTTTCATTATCAATTATCTAATAAAAAATCCATTAAACTAAAAGTCTTCCTGGGCTTCTTCTCCAGTGGTAGTATCTTCTTCAGCGCTTTCTGTAGCATTCCCATGTTCATCTTCTTCACTAAAGCCTTCCATCATAGCTGCTGCATTCAGGTCGTATTTTTCTTCCACTTCAGCAAGGCGCTTGTCAATTAAACCTTTGGTTCCATACTGCGATGGAGAAATGCCTTCAGTGCGTATGCATACAGGGTAAGTCAGTTTTTTATTTTCTTCCTTGTCAACATTAATCAACTCAACCATAAAAGTCCAGAACTTATTAAAATCGTACACATAAATAAACTTCTGGTTAGGATCTTTAATTTCCGAACCCATGGTAACTTCCGTCATTATCAATGGGTCAACCTTGTAGGATTTGTCCGCATATTTTTCCAGCGAAATCTCCCGGCCCCTTAGCCAACTGTCGTTACTACGGTAAAAAGTTGCTTTGTGTTTACTATCAAACTCAAAACTTTTTAAAATACACAGGTGCAGGTCTGCAAAATTTTGGGTATGCTTTATCACTACATCCCTGTAAATGCTGTCATCATCTTCCCAATAAATTCTGAAACGTAATATTGCCATACTGTAAAATTACAAATTGATAATGGAATAATAATAATTAATCATGCTTTATAAATAAGGCCGAAGTCAGTTGCTTTTTGAACCATAAAATTAAAAGCCGCTTCATACTCATTGGGAATATCTCCTTCGAAAATAGCTTCCCTTATAGCATTTTTTAAATCGCCCACTATACGCCCGGGCGGCAGGTGAAAGGTTTCCATAATCAGTTCGCCTGTTATGGGCGGCTGCCAGTTGCGCAACTGGTCGCTGGCCTCCACTTCAGCACATCGTTGGCGCACCATTTCAAAGTTTTCCAGGTAGCGTTTTACCTTTTGTTTATTCTTGCTGGTTATGTCAGCATTGCACAGCGTCATCAATGCATCAAAATCTTCTCCCGCATCAAAAAGCAATCTGCGTATAGCCGAGTCTGTTATATTTTCTTTTGTTAAACTAATGGGTCTTAAGTGTAGCTCAACCAGCTTTCGCACAAATCTCATTTTTTCGTTTTGCGGTAGTTTTAACTGCGCAAAAATTTTGGGTACCATTCTTCCTCCTACTACTTCATGGCCGTGAAAAGTCCAGCCATGGCCTTCTTCAAACTTTTTTGTGACAGGCTTGGCAATGTCATGCAATACAGCAGCCCATCTTAGCCACAAATCATCTGTATATTCAGCAATATTATCTACTACCTGCAGGGTGTGATAAAAGTTATCTTTATGGCCTTTTCCATCAATGTATTCTGCACCGGTAAGCGCTACCATCTGTGGAAAAATAATTTTAAGCAATCCACTTTTATACAATAAAT
>JAYUBR010000545.1:0-1633 GCA_043740775.1 Ferruginibacter sp.
GTTGGCACTACCAACCTGGAAAATATAAACCGCTATTGTTTTGAAAATGGAGTTGTGCTGAATTATATGCAACTGAAAAAGAAAAGTCTTGAATCCAAATTTTTTGAACTGACCAACTAATTAAATTTTCATTTTTTATGATAAAATTATTAAAGATAGAGTGGCTTAAAATTAAAAATTACAATGCCTTTATTATATTAAGCTGCTTTTTTGCCTTGGGTGTTGTAGCAATTAATTATGTTATTTATAGCGTAAATAAAAACATGTTCAGCCAGGTAAAAGTGGCAAAAATAATGGGTGCTTTTTCGCCTTATGATTTTGATAAAACCTGGCAAACTACCAGCTATGCAGCCGGCTGGATATTATTGCTGCCGGCTTTACTCATCATCATGCTGGTTACAAACGAATTTACTTACCGTACCCACCGCCAAAATATTATTGATGGCTGGAGCCGTAAACAGTTTATAGAAGTAAAAATGGTAATGGCATTAATTGCTGCAGTATTAAGTACCATCATGGTAATCATAACAGCCCTGGTGTTTGGCTGGGCCTCCGGTACTTCATTTTCCTTAGATGGGTTTTCTCATACAGGTTTTTTCTTTTTAAAAGCGCTTACCTACAACATGGTGGCATTGCTTATCAGTGTGCTTATCAGGCGGACAGGTTTTGCAACAGGTATCTTTTTCATTTACATGGGGTTTGAAAATTTTATTTCTCAATTGCTGGATGTATGGAGCATTAAATTAAGAAGAGACAATACAATTGACCTTGGCAGTATGGGCGATTACCTGCCTATGAATGCTGCCGATGGCCTGCTTACTTTTCCTGATAATCCATTAAAGGGCCTGGCAAGAGGAGTAATGCCCACAGATTATACCAGTATAGTTATGACTTTGAGCGTTGCCTACCTGTTGTTATTTTGCTGGTGGAGTTTTAACCGTATTGTAAAAACAGATTTGTAGTTTTAGAACTAAACCACGAAGGCAGGCACTAAAACATAAAGTCTCACAAAGCTTGGTGTAACTTTGCGTCTTAGTGGTTTAAAAAATCAGCACAATTGTTTCAATGCTGTTTCAATTTCAGGATATAAAAAAACAAAGCCAGTTTGTTTAATTTTTTCACAGCTTACGGTGTTGCTTTTTAATACTTCAATACTCCGGGTACCCATCATTATTTTTAAAACAAAAACCGGCACATGTATCGGTATAAAAAACTGGCCGTTCATTTTTTTTGCCAGTTCAATGGTAAGTTTTTTGTTTGTAACGGGTGCCGGAGCAACAGCGTTGTAAGCGCCTGATAAGTTTTCATTTTCTATCGCAGCAATGTACATCCTGCAAAGATCATCAATGTGTATCCAGCTTACCATTTGTTTGCCATCGCCCAAAATGGCCGCCACGCCCAACTTTACAGGTTTTTTAAATTCCGCCAATGCGCCTCCGCTGTTACTCAGCACAATGCCTGTACGCAGTTTTACCAATCGTATTTTCATAGCCTCAACCGGGGTAATGCTTTGTTCCCATAACCGGCATGTTTCACCCAAAAAATCATTCGATGCCGCATCTGTTTCTACAAAAGGTTTTGCGCCTGGTGTTGCATCTGCTCCATACCATCCAATGGCAGAAGCGCTCACTAC
>JAYUBR010000546.1:0-5603 GCA_043740775.1 Ferruginibacter sp.
AAATAATTGGGCTTATGCGTTACTTACAGCATTAAGCGATGTTGATGAAGAAAAGGATCTGGTGCATTTGGAAAATCTCATAAATTTAAAAATGCAGAAAACTGAATAGTATGATTAGTATTATCATTCCAATTTTTAATGAGGAAAAGAATCTTAATAAACTGATTCCTTATTTGCAAAACTGTTGTAAAGGTTACGATGCAGAGATAATTATATCCGATTGCGGCAGTATAGACAAGTCGGTTGAAACAGCAAAAGCTTTAAATGTAAAAGTGGTTATCTCTTCATGCAAAGGGAGGTCAACACAAATGAATTGCGGTGCTGCCACAGCTACATACAATATTTTTTATTTTGTTCATGCCGATTCAATTCCACCACCATCTTTTTGTGCAGATATATTAGCTGCAGTAAATAACGGATATGCATTGGGCAGGTACCAAACAAGATTTGAAGGGAACAACTGGTTGTTAAAATTGAATGCTTTTTTTACAAAGTTCGATTGGTTTATGTGCTATGGCGGCGATCAAACGCTGTTTATTACCAAATCACTTTTTAGTAAGCTAAATGGTTATCAAGAGAGCTTATTAATTATGGAAGAATATGATTTAGTGGAAAGGGCTAAACAATTGGCCAGGTATATGATATTTTCAAAAGCGGCAATCATTTCTATACGCAAGTATCAGGCAAATTCGTGGCTCAAAGTGCAAAGAGCAAATTATAAAACAGTACGGCTTTACAAGAAAGGACTTTCCCAGCCGGAATTAGTTGCACAATATAAGAAGGCTCTTATTGATATAAAGTAACGATCATCTCAAACAAAAGTCATGGAAGAATTAATTACGGGAATACAGCAGGTGGGTATTGGTGTACAAGATGCAGATGCAGCTAAGATAGCCTATAAAAACGATTTTAGTATGAACGTAAAAATGTTTGACGATGTTGCTGATGCTGCTTTAATGACAAAGTATACAGGCAATGAAAAACACCGACGCCGTGCAATACTTTCCCTGAATATGGCTGGAGGTGGTGGCTTTGAGATATGGCAATTTCTGTCTCGTAAAGCTGTACATCCAGATAATGAAATCGCTTTAGGGGACCCTGGGATATTTGCTGCAAAAATTAAATCTCAGAACATACAAAAATCCTATCAGCATTTTCAAGCAGCCGGGAATAATTCATTAAAAGCAATCAGCAAAACAAATGATAACCGAAAACAGTTTTGGGTAAAAGACGATTTTGGAAATTGGTTCAATATCATTGAATCAAAAGAATGGTTTAAAAAAAACAATACACATTGCGGAGGCGTGTGCGGTGCGGTAATTGGTGTGAGTAATATGGAAAATGCACTACAATTTTATGCTGATGCTCTTGGTATAAATAAAGAAGTTTTTAATGTAATTGATGATGCAAAAAATTACCCTGCTGCAAGCAAAAATAAATTTCACCGGGTACTCATCCGTAAAGAAGCAGGCAATAACGGTGCTTTTGCAAAATTACTTGGCGATATTGAAATAGAATTGGTACAGGATTTAAATGAAATAAGAACACCCATTTACAAAAATCGTTTTTGGGGCGATTGTGGTTTTATACATCTGTGTTTTGATGTAACTAATATGGATTTGCTGAAAATAAAATGCGAACAAGCTGGTTATTTGTTTACCGTTGATAGCAAAAACTTTTTTGAAATGGATGCAGCAGCCGGAAGATTTTGTTATATTGAAGACAACGATGGTACATTAATAGAATTAGTAGAGACACACAAAGTGCCTATAATAAAAAAAATAGGACTTTATTTTAATCTTAAAAAACGCAATACCACAAAGCCATTACCATCCTGGATGATTGGCTGCATGGCATTGAGTAAAATATAATAAAATTGAAGACATTCGCTTTTTCTATTTTCCTTTTTTCATTTTCTGTTAATGCAACGGCACAAAAACACAATGTAAAAGTTTTGAAAAAAAATAAATTCAGTGACTTCCCTGTAGCCTATTATGCCCCCGAAACTAAATTGGCTGTAGGTGTTTTTGGGGCTTATACATTTTATAACAAAAATGATTCTAATCAAAAATATCCCTCGCAAATACAAATTGGTGCAGCTTATACATTCAACAAGCAGTTATTAATCTATTTCCCTTTTCGTATTTATACAAAACATAGCAATTTTACGGCTTATGGTGAAGCAGGCTATTATAAATATTCTTACTTTTTTTACGGTATAGGAAATAATCAAGCAAATGATTACAAAGAATTATTCAAAGTTAATTTTCCCCGAATAAGGATTAATCTACTAAAAAAGTTAACTCCAAATTTGTATGCAGGGGTTCGTTATTGGCTGGAAGATTATAAAATAAATGAAACCGAACCCGGTAAACAATTATCATCTGGTGCAATCACCGGTATAAAAAATAATTTTATTTCTGGCATTGGGCCGGTTTTTAATTTTGATTCGAGGGATAATATTTTTTACCCTTCAAAAGGCTTATTTATTGATGCTGGTGTTCAGTTGTATGGTAGTGGAACCGGGAGCAATTACAGGTATAACAGGTACACTGCAGATGCCTCCTTTTTCCTATCAAATAAAAGAAAGAATGTTTATGCTTTTAATTTGTTTGGTGATTTTTTGGCGGGTGATGAAATCCCATTTAATCAATTAGCCCTGATAGGCGGCAATAAAAAAATAAGGGGATATTATGAAGGAAGATACCGGGATAAAAATTTAATTGCTTTAGCCGGCGAGTTCCGGTTTCAAATATATAAACGGTTTGGGGCGGTAACTTTTGCAAATGCAGGTGCGGTAAACGACAGGTTAAAAAATATCTTTACCCAAATAAGAACTTCTATAGGAGTCGGTGCAAAATATGCACTTAATAAATCTGAAAAATTAAATATCAGGCTGGACGCTGCATTTGGCAAAAATAGTTCCGGACTTTATTTTACTATTGGTGAGGCATTTTGACGAAATATTGTTACAAGGAATTGTCTAAATTAATTTAGCCCTTTTTTTCTGGCAATTTTATAATATAAGGAAGGGTAAAACCATTTTATCCAATAAAGAAGTTTTTCACCTTTTGCGATCTATGAAGAAATAAGAAATTATTGCGAACAAAAATGAGTTTACAAAAGAAATACTAATCATAGAAGGCTTAGTCGGCCTGTAAGACCACCTATGAAGCATTTTATTATTAACTTCAATAAAATATTTCAACTATGCATTTTTACCAGGCACGACAAGCAATGAATACCAGCACAGCAGCAAGCCCTACCGTTAGCAGTATCCATAAATCACACACTTCAATGAGGCATTTATATTGGGGTGAGGAATTTCAAATACCCTACTTCTCAGCCGTAATTGCTAATAGCGATTCACTGCCTTGGAGTAAAAACGATGATAATCAAAATTGAAGAAATAAAAAAAGTCCTATTGCTTTTAATGCAAATTGAACATGTAAACTATCCTCAGCAACTTGGGTTCTGCGATTATGTATGATATTATTAAAGTACATGTGGTGAAATAAAGGCGGAAATCAAAGAAGATAAAGGAACAACATTTATTATTCAGTTACCACAATAGAATTTATTTTAAATTCATTAGATAAATAGCATCAACATGAAATCAGTTCTCCATAATTCCATCTTTATTTTTCTGCTTTTTTTATCAATAGAAAGCCAATCACAAACACCCGATATAAAATTTAATCTTATAGCAGGGTCAAACGGAGTTTCATTGGGAAAAATAAATGGAATGACGAGGGATATTCATGGTGTGATGTGGTTCTCCGATCAAACCAACCGCTGTATTGTAAGCTATGATGGGAATCGAATGACAAGATACCAGAACGATCCTAAAAAATCCAACTCTCTTGGCGGTTATTATCCCGAATGTTTGTTTGCTGATTCATCAGGTATCCTCTGGATAGGCTTTTACGGAATGGGGCTTGATAGATTTGATCCTGAAACAAACAGCTTTACTCATTATCGTCATCAACCAAACAATCCGGAAAGTTTGAGTAATGATTCTGTTACGGCTATAAAGGTTGATCATCTCGGAAATATCTGGATAGGCAATTACGGTGGTCTTGATCTTCTTGATCAGAAGACAGGGAAGTTCAAACACTATCGGCATAGTGCACAAGACCCTTCAACTCTCAGTAGCAATACCATACGAGCAGTATATGAAGATCGTGAGGGTACATTATGGATTGGCAGTGGTTTCATGTGGGATAATAATAAAAGTGATGGCGGTCTTAATCGCTTTGATAGAAAAACAGGAACATTTACCCGTTATATGAATGATCCTGAAAATCCGCATAGTCTTATTGATAACAGGGTAAGGGCCATATTTGAAGACAGCAAAGGAAATTTTTGGATTGGCACTGGAGGGAACGGCCTGCATACACTATATAGGAAAACAGGATTGATCGAACGGCATTTATTTGACCCCTCAAAACCGGATCAGTTGGCACGTCCTCCTCTTAAGAGCAGTGAAGATCATATTACGTTCATTACTGAAGATGCAAAAGAAAACCTATGGATCGGAACTTTATCAAACGGGTTAACACGTTTCGATCCCGCAACAAAAAAAATAACTCATTTTGGAAATAATGCTGACGGTTCTGGAAGCTTTAAAGATAATAGTGGCTGGTGGGCATATAGTTCGAATGATGGTTTGTTTTGGGTAAGTACACAGGAAAGTTATTTATATAAAGTTGATCTTTTTACAAACACTATTCCGAGGTATGATAATGATCCCGGGATGTTCGTACATTTTATTTATGAAGAGCCGGAAATTGCAAATTGGTATGCTACCGATAGTATGGGGTTGGTTCGTAAAGATGTTAAAACCGGCGCTACACAAAGGTTTATAAACGAACCGCTGAATAATAAAAGTTTAAGCAATAATTCAGTGCGGGTTATCCGTAAAGATAAAAAGGGATTTTTTTGGCTTGGTACAGAAGGAGGATTAAATCGTTTTGATCACAAAACCCGCAGCTTTACCCGCTTTAAAAATGTTGCTAATAATAATGAAAGTCTGAGCAACGATCATGTTTTCGATATATGTGAAGACGGAGAATTTTTATGGGTTGCTACACTAGGTGGGCTGAACAAAATGAATTTTGAAACTGGGAAATTTATCCGATATCTATATAATCCTGAAGACTCAAATAGCCTAAGCCGTGATATAGTGATCTCAATACTTAAAGGTGATACAAATGATATTTGGCTTGGTTGCTGGAACAATGGCGGCATCAACAGATTGAACCCGGTAACCGGAAAATTTAAACATTATATACAGGGCCAAAGCATTGGCCAGATATATAAAGATATAGATGGTACAATATGGGCAATAGGACCTGGTGGTCTTTTCCTATACAACAAAAAAGAAGATGACTTTTATATTTTCGGCGAAGAAAATACAAGTATAGCTATTCAAAATATCGGGTCTGTTATTGCGGACGATGAAAATAATCTCTGGATGAGTTCTTCCTCAGGCATCTACAGGTTGAATAAAGATAGAAACCAGGTGGTTCTTTTCGGAAAAGAAAGTGGAGTAAACCCGGAGGAGCTGAGATTCTCATGGATCACAAAAATGTCTGATGGCA
>JAYUBR010000547.1:0-1632 GCA_043740775.1 Ferruginibacter sp.
CTGCCTGTAAATGGTTGCAGTAACAAAAAATACGCAACCGCTTTTTAAAACAGATCAGGATTGCGCAAGATACAAAAAGAATAAAAGGGAATGCGGTTGAATTTTTAAATATTGCCAACCTGATAATCATTGCACGGGCTTTGTTTGTAAAAGGGTTTATTTATCTTGCGTTTTTATTTACGAAGGAGTATACTATTATGAATATAGGGTATGATGGAAAAAGAGCTTATCAAAATAAAACCGGCTTAGGTAATTATATCCGTTCGCTGATAGCAATTCTTACACAGCATTACCCGCAACACAATTACACTTTATATGCCCCCGAACAAACTGAATTGTTTGATGCATCAGCCTTTAAAAATGTGCGCACGGTATTTCCTGAAACCTTTTCCGGTAAACAGTTTCCGGGTTGGTGGCGGCGAAGGGGCATAGTAAAAGCCATTGCCGGTTCTGATTTGGATATTTACCATGGCGTAAGCAATGAACTGCCTGTACACATTGAACGCACGGGTGTAAAAACGGTGGTAACAGTACATGATATTATTTTTGAACGGTTTCCACAAACCTATCATTTTGATGAACGCTATGTACACCGGCATAAAATAAAACAGGCCTGCAAAACAGCCGATGCTGTAATTGCCATCAGCAAACAAACAAAGGCTGACCTGGTTAATTTTTACCAGGTTCCGGAAAATAAAATCTTTATCAGTTACCAAAGTTGTAACCCTATTTTTCAGCAAACAATCTCTGACGAATACAAGGCCATTGTAAAAAAAAGATATCATTTACCGGAACAGTATTTTTTATTTGTAAGTTCTATTGCTCCGCGCAAAAACCTGGTGTTAATTTGTAAAGCCATGATATTGCTGAAAGATAAAATGGATATTCCACTGGTGGTAATTGGCAATGGTAAAAAAGAAAAAGAAGCAGTAAAAAAACTGATGCAGGAAAATGGAATTGCCAGCCGGTTAATTTTACTGAACGAAATGCCGGCAGCCAAAGAAGCAGCTTTTACAACCGCTGCAGACTTCCCTGCGATTTATCAGCAAGCTTTGGCGTTGGTGTACCCTTCCATATTTGAAGGTTTTGGCGCTCCCCTTCTGGAAGCTTTATGGAGCGGCCTGCCCGTAATCAGCAGCAATACCAGCAGCCTGCCTGAAGTAGCCGGAGATGCTGCTTTGTATTTTTCACCTGAGGATGCTGAAGAGCTTGCCCATCATATGTTACAGGTTGCCGGCAACAGTGCCGTAACAATCAATTTACGCAACAAAGGTTTTGAACAGGCGCAACTTTTTACAACACAAAAATATGCCGACAGTATTATGCAAATGTATCAACAAATACTATGATTGATTTTTTAGATGATATCAGGAATTGCTTAACCGTGTTACAAAACGGTGGTATCATTTTGTACCCCACCGATACCATCTGGGGCATTGGATGTGATGCCACCAATGAAGCAGCAGTAGCCAAAATTTTTGCGCTAAAAAAAAGACCCGAAGAAAAAAGTATGATCGTTTTAATGGCAGAAGAAAAAGACATCATTCAGTACATTACACAACCGGATTTATCTGTAATTGATTATTTGCAAACTGTAACCAAACCTACCACTGTAATTTATGAGGGTGCAAC
>JAYUBR010000548.1:0-1632 GCA_043740775.1 Ferruginibacter sp.
TGCGAAGACGATGTTTTTCTGGGGCCATCCATGGTATTTACAAATGTTATCAATCCCCGCAGTGCCATTGAACGCAAGAACCAGTTTAAAAAAACATGGGTAAAAAAGGGAGCCAGCATTGGCGCCAATGCCACCATTGTTTGCGGCAACACTTTAGGGGAGTTTTGTATGATTGGTGCTGGTAGTGTAATAACAAAACCGGTAAAGCCTTATGCATTGATGATGGGTAATCCTGCCCGGCAAAAAGGATGGGTAAGCGAATATGGGCATACCCTTTCTTTTTCAGCAGAAGATAAAGCTATATGCCCTGAAAGCGGTGAACAATACAAACTCGAAAACGAAACGGTAACCAAAATTAAAACTGTTTAAATTTTCATAGCTAGTGCTATTTTAAGATTAAAATGACGTATCGGTTTGTGAATGGTGAATAGTGAATGGTGAAATATTGACCATTAACTATTGCCAATTCACACTTAACTTAACAGTAGGTTTAGCCTTCAGCATTTAGCTTTTTAGCTTGCAGCATTTATGGATACGGTATAATTTTTAGTAATGGTTGTTTGGTTTTGTTGCTGCATCCAGGTATGTCAAATGTTTAAAGTTAATAATCAATGCCAAATATTTACATTATTGCCGGCTGTAATGGTGCAGGAAAAACAACAGCATCTTATACGGTTTTGCCTGAAATTTTACAGTGCAAAGAGTTTGTAAATGCTGATGAAATAGCGAGAGGCCTTTCCCCTTTTCAACCTGAAACGGTAGCTATTGCCTCTGCCCGTATCATGCTGCTTCGTATGGATGAACTGCTTGGCCTGCAGGTAGATTTTGCAATTGAAACAACACTTACTACAAGATATTATATACAGATAATTAAACAGGCAAAGGCAAAAGGCTATATTGTTACAATACTGTTTTTTTGGTTGAGAGATGTGGAGTTAGCAATTGAAAGGGTAAAGGACCGGGTAAAGGAAGGGGGTCATTTTGTACCTGAAGATGTGATAAGAAGGAGATACAAAAAAGGACTAATCAATTTTGCAAATCTATTTAAAGAAACTGCAGATAACTGGATGGTGATAAACAATTCTCAAATTCCATATACTTTTGTTGCTCGAGGACATGCTGGCAAAGAGTCTGAGATATTCGATGCAACTATCTGGTCTCAAATTAAAAGCAATGCAAATGATACAGGCAAATAAAAAAGATGATGAACTGATGGAAAAGATAAGGAAAGGGCTTGACCTTACTTTTCAAAAATTGATTCAACAAAAAAGCCTTACTGATGGAGAACTAATTATATCAAAAGATGATAAAATTGTAAAAATTAAAGCCAGGGATCTTTTAAATAAATATAAATAACCCTATCTATACAAAGCAAAGCAGTTTACCACAGGAATCCTTTTTTTATTTCATATTCAATTGCAGTTATTAAATGAAAACCAGCATTTTTTAAACGTTTTGATAACTTTATATAATCATGAGGGATAAAGAATTTTTAAATTCCATTAAAACTACGGTGCTTCTTATTTACCGGATTCAAAGGTTTTGCTTTTTGGTTCAATGGCACGGGAGGATTTTAATACCCATAGCGATTATGATTTGTTGATTGTAACAAAAAATTCCATCAATTCAATG
>JAYUBR010000549.1:0-1631 GCA_043740775.1 Ferruginibacter sp.
TGCGAAGCAATCATTCACACCAGCCTGCCCGAAGCAATTACCAGTTCAGAAAATGATACAGGTAAAAGCTGGTTAAAAAAATCTGCAATAGCAATTGGCCCCGGGCTGGAAAAATCTGCAACAAATAAACAACTGCTTAAAAAATTATTGATTCAATGGGATGGCCCGCTGGTAATTGATGCAACTGCCTTATCCTTCTTGAGTTCTTTTACAGACCTGCTGCCTTTACGAAAAAAAAATCCTGCAATACTAACGCCCCATACCGGTGAATTTGAACAACTTTTTGGAAAAACATCCAATGATTTTGAAAGACTGCAACTGGCTATTGAAAAAGCGCATAGCCTTGAATGTTATATCATCTTAAAAGGACACAACACTTTAATTGCCTGTCCGGATGATACCCATTATTTTAATACTACGGGCAATGCCGGTATGGCCACTGCCGGAACAGGAGATACTTTAACCGGAATACTTTGTGGATTACTGGCGCAGGGATATTCACAAAAAGAAGCCTGCATACTGGGCGTTTACCTGCATGGGTTTGCAGGAGATATTGCAGCAAAAAAATTATCACAGGAAGCGTTGATTGCAAGTGATATTATTGACAACCTGGGGGAAGGGTTTAAACAAATAAAAAATAAACAGGTAGGTAAGCAGTTGCTGCCCGGAAAACTAAAAAAGCAAGCCGTTTAACAAATGGCTTGCTTTTTTACACTAAATGAATAATTTACTTCTGCGGGGGTGTTGCGGAACTTTTATCCTTTTTCAACATTTTTCCATCCATATCAATTTTCTCTCCTTCCTTTAACTTCATAGTAGTACCATCTGATGCTTTTACGGTACCATCACTTTTAACAACAGTTCCGTTGGTTAAAGTCAAATCACCATTCAATGCAGTTACTGCACTGCCTTTCATTACCATAACTTTACCATCCTTCAACATTACACAATCTTTCATCTGATGAGATCCCATTTTATCTGATGCGGCTGGAGTTGTAGTAGTAGTTGTTGTGGCCGAACTATCCTGGGCTACAGCAGCAGAGGTGCATGCACCAGCTATTGCAAATACCATAATTAATTTTTTCATGCTTTTTTGTTTTTAGTTATTGTAAGAATTTCTTTGCTTTAAACCAATACCTTGCCAAAAACAAAAATGTGCGAAACTAAAATTTAGCCATTTTTAAGAATGTTGTTTTTTTTGTAGAAAATTTTTCTCAAACATCCAGGCTAATTATAAAACCAGCATTTGCTTTAAAATAACTTTAACAATTTGTAGCTAATAACAAGGCTCCTGTTAGGTTTTACGTCAGAAGGTTAAATTACAAAAGCAAATTGTTACCGTTGCAGCATATGCATAAAAGATAAATTTTAAAACATTTTTAAATTGAAGGATAAAAAATGGTGTGTAAAGCTAAACGAAATACCTGTTGAAAAAGCAATTTCATTAGTGGAGTTGGTGGATATTAAGAGCCGTATTTTACTGTACAAAATTTTAAAAATTCAAATTATTTTTAAAATAAAACATAGAGCACTATGATGATTTTTATTTGTAAATATCCCTAATGAAGGGCCGGTATTATTCTTCTATAAAACCCCATGCATCTTTGAGTACAGATAATTTTTCACCGTGT
>JAYUBR010000550.1:0-1629 GCA_043740775.1 Ferruginibacter sp.
ATCGAAGAAGCATTACCGTTCCTTTTAATTGAACAGGTAGTTTTTGTATAAAATTATATTGTACGGTAAAAACATATACCCCCTCCGGGGCGGCACTATTATTCAAAGTTCCAGTCCATCCGGAATGGGGATCATTTGATTCAAATACTGACTGCCCAAAACGGTTGAAAATAATGATATGATACTGTGCAAAATTAACACTACCACACATATTCAATGGTCTGAACAGATCATTAATACCGTCATTATTTGGGGTAAAAGCTTTTGGGAAATAGATAGTGCAGCTATCACAATTTTCAATATTAACATGTACAGATTTGTTTTGTATACAGCCATCGCCATCTGTAACCCGCACTGAATATGTGCCACTGTTGAATGCGGTAAAGACCGCATTTGTATCGCCATCCTGCCACAGATATTGTTGGGCGCCGGGCCATCCAGCATTCAGCATTATAGTATTGGGTAAGCAGGTAACAGTGTCAGTTAACAAAGTAAAATTTCTGATTGGTGAGAAATGAATTGGATAAGGCACAGAATTAAAACACAATCCGGGGAGGCTTATATTAACCATGTAGTAACCAGCTGCATTATCAGGAACAATATATGTTTGCAAAGTAGCGCCATTTATAGCCAAATCATCTTTATACCATTGATAAGAACCGTTGTTATACCCTGGTGCCTGTAAAACAAAATTTCCGTTACAAACATCTCCCCTTAACAGGCTAATAGTTTTAAATGCAAAATCTTTTTTAGGTGCCAGAATAAATTTATCCATGTAATACAATGCAAACGTATCAGCAATATTGGCATTGTAGTCACATGAGGGGCCAATAGCAACAGCGCTTATGTTTTCTGAGGGAGTAAATTCAATAAATCCTTGTACCCATTGATTCCGGCCCCTTAGTTCTGTTTTACCCAGGCTTATCCAACCAGGACTGTCACCAAGGCAACCCAACGAAGCATCAGGAGTAATGTTCAAAGGAAAGGAGGGGCAATCTTTTCTTCCAAAAATACCCACACTGAAAGGGGAAGGTGAGGCCCATACTCCTGTAACATCATTAAAATTCGGATTAAACAAACTAAAGCCAAATTGAAAATCAAAATAATAAGTGGTACCTGCCTTTAGGTTATTGGCGAGGCAGGAGGTGATGTAGACTTTTTTTGTTTTATTTTCAGGTATGCCTGCTCCCGCTTCATGCTGGTTGTATTGTTCAATTGAAACAAGACCTTTGCCATCAGGCAGAGGATGGGGGATGCCAGGATAACCTGTATTTGAGTTCAGGTATCCGTTATCAAAAATGCTCAGTCCGGTTAAGTGACAATCATAGTTATAATACCTTGGAGACTGGTTTACATTCACAGCATGCCAGTAAGGAACAGATATAAGAACCGCAGTAGAACTACCATCAATTAAGCCGCCTTCGCCTCTCCAATAGGGGTTGCATTCGCCATGCTCTTCAAATGAAGCATTTTGAAACATGGATGCCGGAAAAGAATCTTTACAAGGCAATTGCGACAACGCATATTCTGCAAAAAAAAGGCAGATAATAGTCGTTATGAAAACTTTATTTGGCATGCACAATTATTCAAAATGAATTTTACTAAAGCTAATAATTAATTAGGGCAATT
>JAYUBR010000551.1:0-5592 GCA_043740775.1 Ferruginibacter sp.
CATTTTGTGAGGTTTGAAAAATATTGTTGGGATGGTTTGGCCACATCAAAACAAAATTTTGTGTCGGGCATACAAAATGAATTGCCAAAGCAAAATTATCTCGAATTAGGGATATGGTATTATTTGTTAAATGATAAGGAAGATGCATTGAAAATTTTATCAATTACAACTCCCAGTGCAGAAATTATTTATTGGAAAGCATTCCTCGAAAATAAACCGGTGGATGTTAGCAATATTCAAACCGGCACTGACTTTCCATTCAGAGCAGAAACTGCCGCCGTACTGAAATCATTAGTAAAAACCAATAACCAGTGGTTGTTAAAGTATCACCTAGGCTTGATTGAATGGAACAGGAATAACCTCGCAACAGCCAAAGCACTATTTTCGCAATGTGGCAATCAACCTGCTGATGCATCATTTTATGCCGCAAGAGCCGCCCTGATGAAAGACTCCGCTGCATTGGCAGCAGCAGATTTGAAACAGGCCATTAAACTGGCTCCGCAACAATGGCGGTATCACAAATTTCTTGCAGAACATTTTATCATCCAAAAAGAAAATGAAAAAGCATTATCTGTTGCCGAACAATTTTACAAAAGCCATCCCGAAGATTATGTGATGGGGATGCTGTATGCAAAAACATTATTGCTAAATAAAAAATTTGCAGACGCAGATGCATTGCTGACCAAATTAAAAATTCTTCCTTTTGAAGGGGGGACAGAAGGCAGGCAATTGTACCATGAGGCTAAGCTGGAACAGGCTGTTTCGGAAATAAAAAAGAAACGATATAAAAATGCATTGCAATTTATTGCTGCTGCAAAGTTATGGCCCTTAAACCTGGGTGTTGGCAAACCCTATAACGAAGACATTGACGAAAGGCTGGAAGACTGGTGCAATTATTTGTGTAATACCAGCCTTCATAATGATGCAGCAGCAAATCAGTCACTACAAAAAATAATTGCCTTTATACCCAAAGTAGAAAATACGGTATTTAATTTTTTACCGGCCAATAACCTGGTGGCTGCTTATGCAATAGAGAAAACTTCAGGTGCAGATAAGGCAGATGAATGGCTGAAGAAGCAGGCTGCCTTGTATCCTGCCAATAAAATAATTCAATGGACTTTGCAGGTATTCAATAAACAATTGGAATACGGTTTAACTGCTGATGAAAAAGATGGTGCAGTAAGAATATTGGAACAACTTATACTTCACGGTTGAAAAGTTGTGCAAACAAACAAAGTAATTACACTAGGACAAGGACTGAAAATTTTCTACTGGATAAAATAAAACTCACACTTTTTTTTGCAGCGATTTTTTTATGAAGGCAAGAAAAATACCTGCAAGAAAAATGGTAAGCGTACCAATTACTATTACCATATTACTGTTGAAAGTATTGCGGAGTGCCGCATATCTTTCAGGAATGATAGCAGGGAATGTCATCCACGCAATTACCAACACACCGATGATTACTGCAATCAATGCTTCTGCACTTTTTGCACGGCGGCTAATAATGCCCAGCAGAAAAAGACCTAACATACCAGCCGCAAAA
This sequence comes from Ferruginibacter sp., assembly GCA_043740775.1. Lineage (GTDB taxonomy): Bacteria > Bacteroidota > Bacteroidia > Chitinophagales > Chitinophagaceae > Ferruginibacter. The sequence goes on from JAYUBR010000551.1 coordinate 1,547, forward strand.
ATACCGGAGAGTTGCCACCACACATCCAGGATACTTTTAACCCCAATCATCGCAATGCCAGTGATGATGGCCAACACACCAATCACAAAAGTGGAAACAAAAAGCAACGTCATGGTTTGGCGACTGGTGATATCCTTTTTTACATACCGCTTATAAATATCGAATGTAAACACCGTTGCACAGGCATTCATACCAGAGCTGACGGTGCTCATGGCTGCGGATAGAATAGCAGAAACTATGATGCCCACTATTCCCACAGGCAATACGTTTACCATAAAATCTGGCAATACCTTATCTCCATAATCAGCAGGTTGTAATGTTTGTGTCAATGCCGTTATTTCATTGGAGGAAACATTCACAGGCAAACGATCCGCTGCTGCCCTCAGTTTGATGGCATCCAGCATTTCCGGGTGTACCTGGTACCAGGCATACAAAGAAGACCCAATCACAAAAAACAATAATGAAACAGGCAAATACAATTTAACACAAAGCCATAAAGATTTGGCGGCTTCTCTATCAGAACCGGTTGCCTGGTAGCGCTGGATATAATTCTGATCCATTCCAAAATTATTGAGGTTAATAAAAATGCCGTAAAAAAATATTACCCAGAATGTTGAAGTAGTAAAGTCAAGCCTGAAACTGCCCAGGCTGAATTTGCCATCGGCTTTTCCAATAGCGATAATATGGCTGATGCCACCGGGCATTTTGTGAATAATAAAATACAGTATGATGATGGCGCCAAAAGTTTTAATAATCCCTTGTGCAACTTCTGTCCAGATAACCGCTTCCATGCCACCCAGTACCGTGTAAATAATAATGATGATGCCCATTACTACCATGATGGCCTGCATGGAATATCCGGTCATTGCCTGCAGGCTGAGCGCAATGCCAAAAAAAACAGAACCCATTCTTGCAAGCTGTGTAAGCAAAAAACATATCACGGCGTATGTTCGTGCCCATGCACCAAAGCGCCGCTCCAGGTGTGTGTAGGCAGAAACTTCACCCGTGTTTCTATAAAAAGGAATAAAATATTTAGCTGCTATCCACGCAGAAAAAGGCATGGATAAACTAAAAACAAAAGAGTTCCAGTTAGTGCCGAAAGCTTTTCCCGGAACGCCCAAAAAAGTATTGCTGCTTAAAAAAGTGGCGTAGATAGAAATGCCCACTGCCCATTGAGGTATCTTGCCCGAAGCTTTTGTAAACTGATCGGGGTTTTTATTTTTACGCGAAAACCAGACGCCTGTCAGTATCATGGCAAGCATGTAAAATGCAATGATCACAAGGTCGGCAACCGGCAAATGTTTTATCATGATTGATTGGCAATGATTAACTACAAGGGGAAAAAGAAATTACAGAACCGGCTTTATTCCAAGCCGTTCGCACCATCCCAGAAAACTGGTGTATATGTCATCCAGTGTTTTCTTCTGATCTGGCGTTAGTTCCAACGCAAAGGTTCTGCTGATGGTACGAATGGGCAATCCTCTTTTCTGTAAAAAATATTTCGCACTCATTGGGTAAGCCTGGTGAATCAACGGGTCAACTCTTGTAATTTCCGACTGCAGCCATTTCACGTCTTCCTTCTTATCCGGGTTGGTGGCATTATTGCACATCCAAACCAATATTTCGGGATAAAAATTTCCCGAAATAGACGACATACCTTTGGCGCCCATTCGTAATGAATACATGGCGTTGGGTGAATGGGCATCATAAAATTCAAGGCTATTATTTCCAATAGATTTTAAGATGTCCAATTTTGCTTTTACCTGCCTATGCTCTATAGAAGTATCCTTATGATACACCAGCCTGTTAAAACTTAACAGTTGTTTGAAAACGTCCACAGAAATAATTCTTTTGTAAGGAGCCGGGCATTCGTAAATGCCTAAAGGAATGTTGCCGGTAAGGTTGAACATTTTTTCAAAATTTCGCAAAAGCACTTCATCATTATCTTCCACATTGGCAAAATGTCCGGTTATCATGATAGCCGCGTCAATACCGGTATAATATATTTTTTTTGTGAATCTTGCTTTGTCTTCAATCGTCAACCCAAAAGATCCGGTGGCCACTACGGGCACTCTCCCATTTACATAATCAACAATATGCTTTGTTATTTCAAGCCTTTCATCTTCACTAATACTGAACATTTCGCTACTTAAACAATTAGCAAAAAATCCCTTTACTCCGGCCGCCAGGTAAAAATCAATCAGGCTGTTTAAAGCATCCATATCCACCGTGGCTTTAAGATTAAAAGGCGTTATCATCACCGGAACGAATTTTTTTTCATTCATGTTCATGCTGTTTGTATTTAATGTATGAAAGAAGAAAAGCTATATATTTATATCTGGCATTAAATATAAATCATCCTGATAAAACCCAAACCGATTTTATTTTATTAAATGATTACCTGCATTTTTTACGTGGTTTTATGTAGCAGAAAATTTACTTTTTCAACTTTACACACACAATTAAATGAAAAAAATATTTGTACTTTTTTCGGTTGGTAGCTTTATATGGAATACAATGCTGGCGCAACCGGCAACGGAAAAATTGTCTCCCGCTTTTGAAACACTCATCTTTCCCATGCAGCCTCAACATACGCATGGCAGCAGCATTGTAAGCCTGCCGAATGGAGATGTGCTGGCAGCATGGTTCCAGGGAAGCGGCGAACGAACTGCAGATGATGTAAAAATTATGGGAGCCCGTTTAAAAAAAGGCTCCACTGTTTGGTCTGCCCCTTTTGAAATGGCAGATACTTATGGTTTGCCTGACTGTAACCCTGTATTGTTTCTTAACAATCATAACAAATTATTTCTTATCTGGATTGCCGTACAGGCACACCGGTGGGAATGCTCCCTGCTGAAATACCGTACTTCAATCAATTACAAAGAAGGTGGTGCGCCGGTATGGAACTGGCAAGACAATATATTACTTGCACCGAAAGATAGCTTTGCATTGGAGACTGCCGTGAAGTTTAAACAGCTTACAGAAAACACCAATGGCTCTGCGGCATACGCCCCCAAATATGATGAGATGGTAATTGAAGCCAGTAAGGATTTTGCAAAAAGGAGCGTTGGGTGGATGACAAGAATAAAGCCTTTGCGGCTTGCCGAAGGCCGGATATTATTGCCGTTGTATTCTGATGGTTTCAATATGTCGGTGATTGCCATTTCTGATGACGATGGTGATACCTGGCATGCAAGCCTGCCAATTGTTGGAAGGGGAAATGTTCAGCCCGCCCTTGTGCAAAAAAAGAATGGCAACATCGTAGCTTTTATGAGAGACAACGGCGATGAACCATCCAGGGTGCAGGTAAGCGAATCTTCAGATAAAGGATACACATGGAGTGCAGCCCAAAAAACAAGCATCGCTAATACTGCAAGTGTAGAATTAATTGTGTTAAATGATGGCCGCTGGGCATTTGTTGGTGATGATGAAGATGACGGCAGGTACCGGTTAAGTCTTTATCTTTCGGATGATGAAGGAAAAGCATGGAAATGGAAAAAAACATTGGAAAACGAACAGAAAGGAAAAGGCCGTTTTTCTTATCCCTGCCTTATACAAACCAATGACGGGCTATTGCATATCAGCTATTCTTATTCGCTTGAGAAACCAGGCGAGTCTGTTAAATATGTTGTGATAGATCCAAAATCAATTCATTGATTATTGACGGAAAACACTTTTCCGGCAGGAGAAAATTTTAACTTGCACAGAAAGCATATTTTCAACCAAAAAAATAAAATGGAACTCATTTATATTTTCCTTTCTGTCATTGCGATTCTGTTAATCGTAAATATTATCCTTACGTTTAAAGCAGGTAAAAAAGAATACAGTACTGAACTGAATGAAATTAAATTTTCAACGGGCATACTGACTCAAAATTTAAAAGATACCGAAGTAAGTTTAAAAAATGAGTTTTCAGCCAATCGCCTGGAGGCAACACAAACAGCCAGTAATTTAAGAACCGAAATCACCCAGCAGGTAACTGTATTTGGCAAAACAATTTCAGACAATATTCATACAGTATCCGAATTGCAAAGCAGCCAGTTTGC
>JAYUBR010000552.1:0-1629 GCA_043740775.1 Ferruginibacter sp.
GACGGATGAAAAAATGATATTGTAAAAGTTATTTCCTGTTCAAACTATTATTGTGTTTTGATCAATATAAAATGCTCCCGAAAATAAGCGCAGCTCTTATTCGGGAGTATAACGATGCTGTTAGAATTTGACATGCTTCTTTTTATTTTGCCAGCCGGTAAATGTTTTTTATTTCTTCTTCAACGCACTTAACTCCTCCAAAGTCCATGGTGTGTGCCTGGCACTCGTTGCAGTTCGTACATCCTTCACTTCATCTACAAAAACTACTTTTGATTTGTTGCCAAAACTGTTTCGGATATAGCTCAGTACCGAGGCGATGTATTCATCTGTTTGTGCTTGCTGCGATAACATTTGGTCGGGATATTTTTTACCGTCAATGGGTCCTTTTAAACCATGCAGCAAAATATTTATCAGGATAGTTTTATCACCATTCACCCTGGCAGAACCTGCCAACGGCGGTGCAATCATTGAAGGAATTCCTTTGCCATCCGGGCCGTGGCAGGTAATACATAATTGTTTAAAATTACTGGCACCCTGGTATACCAGGTCTCTGTCTTGGCCATCCATACCCATGGTGCCTGCTTTTAGTTCACTCAATGATTCATCTGCCTCCTGCAAACTTCTTACCGCTACTTTTACCAGCAGTTGATTGCTGGTATCCCTGTGCTGAAATTCTTTTAAAATTGCAATCGCATTTGGGTTTTTACTAAACCTGAGTGATAAGGCAAGTTGGATTTGAACACCGGCATTGTTATCATTTTTCATACGCTCCAGTTGAGCAAATATTGTATTGTTGCGTTGTTGAAGCAATGGCTCGCTCATACGGATAGCGGCTTTTCTTATTTCAGCATCCTCGTCTTTTAGTGCTGCAGAAATCGTTTGTTCGTCCATCGTTTTAAGGCCTTCCAATGTCCACAACGCATGCAGCCTGGCAATAGGGCCCGGACCTTTTTTCCAGAAGGTTAATTTTTCACCGAACGACCTTTCATTCAAAGCAATTTTTTTGAGTGCCGGTACTACAGATTGATCACCATGTATCACCAATAATTTCTGCGCATTATCCCGCCACCAACCATTTGGATGAGCAAGAAAAGATATCAGTTCCTCATTGGTAGCATTTAACAAATGTGGCTGTGGGCCTGGTTTGTAGCCATCATGCACCACTCTATAAATACGGCCACGGTTTTTATTTAAATCTAATTGTTTGCGTTTTATTTGCGGATGTATATAACTGTCTGGTTTTGTCCACGCACTTTCCTGTATAATGCCATGATACATATCAACAATGTAGAGACAACCATCGGGGGCCGTAGCGGTATTAACCGGGCGAAAGTTCATGTCGGTTGAAGCAAGAAATTCTCTTTTATCATACGCATTATGGAGAATCATTTCTCCCTTATTATCAGTTGATTTTGCCCGGCGTATTAAACGGCCAACGGGTTCACAAATAAACAAATCATTCTGCATGGCAGATGGTAGCCGGTCACCACGAAAAACAGTCTGGCCGCAGGATGCAGTGAAATGATTCAATGTACTGTCGGCCCGTAAACGTTGCTGTCCTCCCTGCACATCAGGTGTTCCGATGATGGGCCACACGGCATCAAAATCACTATCCCGCTGGTTGTCTAA
>JAYUBR010000553.1:0-1625 GCA_043740775.1 Ferruginibacter sp.
TTCAACCCTTGACCCTGTATCAGCTATACTGGCACTTGCCTGCCTGTTATGCAACTTCATCCAATATAAAGCAGGCAGCACGTTATTCTGTGCTTTGTAATTCAATACATAATTAATCCCGTTTCCTGCAATTTTCCCTTCGTAGGTAACATCATTGGTTATCATTTTGAGATTGGAAAGTGCATACTTTATAGTATCCTCTGTCTTTACTTCAACTCCATACAGGTAACCCATTGTCCATGCTATATCATCATAAGGAGGAAACTTGGCATCCTTTGAAAAATTCTGTTTTGTCAATAAAGTGACTGCTAAATTTCTATACGGCTGATCAAGCAGTATTACATAATCATTTGTTGCTTTTCCGGTATCTACCTGCTGTACTTCTATGCCTTGTCCACGTAATTGGTTAACCAGGTAAGCAGCCATTACAGGATCATGCTGATCAGCAGGAATAACAAATGCACGGGGATTTTCTTCCTTGCCTTTTCTTAGATTGTTTAAACCTTTCTGGTAAAAATTCTTAAGTAACAATTTAGCATTATCGGCAGTGTAGGTTAAAGAAGCAAGCACACCTGCTTCCATGTAATTGATATTATTTCTGGATGACCAGTTTACCAATTGTGTTGCCGGATCTGGCCGGTACCATTCTCTGCTGGTTACCGCATCTCCTGCAAACTTAATGTTAGAAAGGTCACGGAGGTAAGTATTGCCACCGGCATTTCCAAAAGTTTCATAAAAACGGCCAATGGAGTTATGATTATTGGCAACCCAAATTCCATAACCAGGATACCAGCCATCGTAAAATGCCCATGTAAATGCGCCGGGTAATCCTTGTACGGCCAATGCTGTAATATCATTATTTGCCATTACCTGCCATTCGCCAATTGTAATCGGATCAAGGTTTTCATTATAAGGCCCCGTTCCTGTTGACATATAAATCAATGGAAGCGACTCATGAAGGTCAAGCATAACAGTAGGGTGCCAGTCGTAATAAATATTGAAAATGGCTTTTGTAATTGATTGTGAAATTTGTATCCCATCCCGGTTGTTATCATGAAACACATATTTGCCCCAATAGGGCGGTGAATAGCTGAAGCCATCATCAAAATCTTTTCTTGATTTTGAATAACGATAATACCAATCCACCTGCTTGTCGCGGCCATCAGGCTCAGATACAGGGTTTATTAAAATAATTATTTTGTCCCTGATATTTTTAATGTCTGCATTATTTCCGGTGACCAATCTATAGGCTAATTCCATCAACATTTCAGGTGAACCCATTTCAGTTGAATGCAATCCGCCATTCAGGTAAAACACTGGCTTGGTGGTATTGATCATTTGCTCAGCATCTGCTACTGCAACTTTACGTGGATCAGCTAAAATGGCCAGTTGCTTTTTATTTACATCCAACTGTTTTATTGCGTCTTCATTTCCTATTACAATAAGGTTAATGGCACGACCTTCTTCGGTGGTTCCAATCTGCTTCATAGAAACGTAGGGAGAAGCCTGCGCCAACTGTTTATAGTAGTTGTATATTTCAGTTGTATGATGCATTACACCAGGAGCGCCAATGATTTCACCAAAGAAGGTAAGCGGAGACGGAACTGTAGCATCTTCAGTAAGAT
>JAYUBR010000554.1:0-5580 GCA_043740775.1 Ferruginibacter sp.
GTAGAATTGTTGCAGAAATGTTTGCCTCAACCAGAACAAAATACCCCTCTTTTTTATTTTTGCGAAGATGTTTTAATACAATTGGACAAAGCAAATAAAGCAGTAACCGCCAATTTTGCCTTGTATTTTTCGCTGCAGCTTACCCATTTTTTTGGATTTAAAATGAATGATGATTTTAATGAGCAACAAAATATTTTAGATCTTCAGGAAGGAAGTTTTGTAAGAACCCATCCTGCACATCCCAATTTTATTGAAGGTGAACTGGCAATGATTACTTCTCAATTATTAAAAGTAATGCAGCCGTTTGAACTGGAAGATGTAAAACTGCATCATGATAAAAGACGACTATTACTGCAGCATTACCAGGATTATTATGCGCTGCACATTGCTAATTTTGGCAAAATGAAAACACTGATGATATTACATGAAGTACTGGGTTGAGAATTGCCTGTCATTAATAGTAAGAGGTTACATAAAAAGTTATTATAAGATCCTTTTTGCAGCAGACTTTGATGTAAGATGTAACTCATCCAAATTATTGATTACAACAATACCCGGTTTTTTATTTTTTTCAAAACTTCCCAATGTATCATCCATCTGTAAAGCCCTGGCACCATTAATTGTAGCCCACCGAAGTATTTCCGCCAGCGGAATATTGCCTGCAGTATCCTGCTGAATGGTTTTTATTTCTTCTAAAATATTCAATTGCCAGTTGCTGGCATAACTATCAGTGCCAATAATGATGTCACAATTATTTTTCCGAAGCATTTCAATGGACGGCAGTTTTTGCTCTATGTATTTATTGGCGTTTACACAAAGGCAAAAGAAAAGTTTGGCTTGCAGTTGAGCCATACCTGCAATACAAAAATCAATGTCAGCCTGGCTGGTAAAAGTATTGTGTACCGATAGTATGGACTGGTTATTGTCAAAATAAGGCAGCCAGCTTTGGAGACTCGTTTTTCCGGTTGGATGGAAGCGGGAAATATCTATTCCAGAATTTTTATACAGGTTTAAAAAATCACCTTCTTTGTGTTGATATAAATCATTTTCCGCGGCGCATTCCTGGTTATGAATAGTGATAAGCTGGTTGGCAGTTTCGCTATTTAATTGGTTAAACAGCGTTTTTGAAACAGAGTAAGGTGCATGTGGCGACAAGGAAACCGGCTGCTGCAACTGGTTTGTAAACGGCTGGTAAATACTTTTTGCATCTGTCAGTCTCATAGTAGCCGTTGCATCTGAAAAACCACTTACTTCAATAAAATTATGCCAGTACAGCCTGCTTTTTTGCTTTAATTGAATAGAGTCTGCCGTATTGCAAATATCTCCCACGGCCACTGTGCCGCTGTTATACATTTCCTGGTCGGCCAACAACATAGCCTGTAGTTTCACTTCATTTAGTAAGCCCCTGCTTTTCATTACCTGTTGTACAAACTTCACCAGTCCTGTGTTTGGGGCAATAACCCCCTTTAAATAACTCAATTCTGTATGACAGTGCGCATTAATGAAGCCTGGTGTAATAAGTCCTTCAAAAAACTCAATTTCATCGCCTGCATCTGCCTTATCAATTACATCAACCACAGCTCCTGCTGAAGTAGTTATTAAAACAGATTGCGATGGTAATACCTGGTATCCGTTAAAAATGTTTTGGGCTGTAAATTTTCTGTACAAATTGATTGGTTGATATACTGTAATTTTGCCGCTCCCGATATTTATCGGGGCAAAAGCAATTAAGCGGTGCAAAGTTATGGCGTAAGGGTTTCTGTCAACGGATAAAGCCCGTTTATTTTAATTGTACAAAGCAGGTAACAAAACATTATTACAAAAACACAATCCCCCTCATAAGAGGACAGAGGTATTACACTATGTTAGATAAATTAGATGCTATTAAGGGACGATTTGACAATTTGGGTATTGCATTAACCAACCCCGAAATTGTAAGCGACAATAAAAAATTTACTGCTATCAGCAAGGAATACCGCAGTTTGGAAAAAATTGTAACTGCCAGGAATGAGTACATTAAAGTATTAGATGACATTGAATTTAATAAAGAAGTGCTGAATGGCGATGATGCAGAAATGAGGGACCTTGCCAAGCAGGAAATTCCGGCGTTGGAAGCAAGTAAAGAAGCCTGGGAAAAAGCATTGCGCAACATGCTGATACCAAAAGACACTTATGATGAAAAAAATGCAATACTGGAAATAAGAGCCGGAACAGGAGGAGATGAAGCTTCCCTGTTTGCAGGTAACCTGTTAAGGATGTATATAAAGTATTGCGAAAAAAAGGGCTGGAAAACTGCGCTGCTGAGTGAAAGTGAAGGTACTGCCGGTGGTTTTAAAGAAGTGCAGGTAGAAGTGGTAGGTGATGATGTGTATGGCACTTTAAAATTTGAAAGTGGTGTACACCGGGTACAACGGGTACCCGATACGGAAGCCAGTGGCCGGGTGCATACCAGCGCTGCTACGGTGGCAGTAATGCCCGAGGCTGAAGAAGTAGATTTTGAATTAAAAGAAAGTGATGTTAAGATGGAAACAGCCCGCAGTGGCGGTGCCGGTGGCCAAAATGTAAATAAAGTAGAAACAAAGGTTTTTTTAACACACAAGCCTACCGGGCTGGTAGTAATGTGCCAGACAGAACGAAGCCAGTTGGGCAATAAAGAGAAGGCTATGGATATGATGCGTACTAAATTATACGATGAAGAAGTACGCAAAGCTGAAGAAGCAATTTCGCATAAAAGAAAAAGTTTGGTAAGCACTGGCGACCGCAGTGCCAAAATAAGAACCTATAACTATCCGCAGGGCCGGGTTACAGACCATCGCATTGGTGTTACTGTTTACAACCTGGATAATGTGCTAAACGGAGATATACAGGAGTTTATTGATGCCCTTCAATTTGCTGAAAATGCAGAGAAACTGACTACCGAAAGTTAAGTAATCAATCACTTTACAAAATATATAAACCCTCTCTATTGCTTTTATTATTGATTTTATCTACTTTGAGCAAAATATAAATTATGCTTGAGAACCTTTTCAATTTGATTAAAGAACACAGTACAGATGCAGTAATTAATAATCCGGCAATTCCAAACGAAAAAAATGACGCAGTAATCGCAGATGCCACCCATTCAGTAGCAGATGGACTACAGGGAGTTTTGGCTGGTGGAGGTCTTCAAAGTGTTTTATCGCTTTTTAGTAACAACAATAATTCCGGGGGAAATGGATTACTCAACAATCCCATAGTGAGTAATATTATCAGCAGTTTCACCCATAAATTAACTAATAATCACGGTATAGCTGCCGATCAGGCAGGTGGCATTGCGAGTAGCCTTATTCCATCTGTGCTAAGCAGCCTTGTTAACAGAACCAATGACCCAAATAATTCAAGTTTCAATATTGGTAGCATTATCAGTTCATTAACCGGAGGTGGCAATTCACAAACCAGTTCCGGAGGCTTTGATATTGGTAGCCTGGTTAGCAAATTTGCCAGTGGTGGCTTAGATGCCAACAATGACGGGCACGTTGGCCTTGATGATATAATCAGCAGGGTTACCGGAGGCGCACAACAACAACAGGCGCAAAGTAATGCCGGCGGCGGATTAATGGATATAATCAGCGGCTTTATGAAATAGTCATTTTAAAAAATTGTTAAAGCAGCCGCTAAAATGTTTAAATTTGATGTAGCTTTAAATTATTGACTAACTTTACAAAGTAAAAACACAGATTAATTACTGGTTTTACAAAAGTTCTTATGATTGTTTTTAAAAGTAGAAATGAATAGATTACATTAGGGTAATATTAACAAAGGCTGAATTTTATGGCATTCGTTTTGCAGCATCATAATCAGAACAATTAAAATAAAAATAAACTTTTTCTCATAAGCAGTTAGTTTTGGTAAACGGCCCCGATTTCTATCGGGGCTTCTCTTTTCAGGCATTTCCTGTACAAAACACTTTAATTATTTTTATTGTAATCTCCCTGCGAATTCAGGCATTTAACCTAAAGCCAATACCATGAATGGTTTCTAAAATAATGGTGGGGTCTTCTTTAAAATGTTTGCGGAGTTTGGTTATAAAAACATCCATGCTTCGACCTAAAAAATAATCATCTTTTCCCCAGACATTTATTAATACTTCTTCTCTTCTTAAAACCTTATTGGTATGCTGGCAAAAGAAATTTAAGAGATCGGCTTCCCTCTGGGTTAAAGAAATTACTTTTTCGCCATCGTATATTTTTAAATCTGCAAAAGAAAAACGCATCCTGCCAATAGTATACTCATGGGCCTTTTCAAAGTGCATTTTTTTAGTTCTTCTTAAAAAAACATCCATCCGCATCAGTAGTTCCTGCATACTAAAAGGCTTGGTAATATAATCATCGGCACCGGTTCTAAATCCATCTAATTTATCCTGTTCCATCGAACGGGCAGTAATAAATAAAACAGGCACCACATCACTTTTTTGGCGGATTTTTTTAGCCACTGTAAAGCCATCCTTTACCGGCATCATTACATCCAGCAGGCAAATATCAAAATGGTTTTTTTGAAATTGCTGCCAGGCTGCTTCTCCATCACTGCACCAGCAAACTTCATAGCCCGCTTCTTCAAGGTTGTCTTTTATAACGAAAGCCAGTGAAGTATCATCTTCTGCTAACAAAACTTTTACTTTATCGGCCATGGTGGTTATTTTTCAGGTAAAAGTATTTTAAATTCGGTACCAACGCCCGGTACACTTTTTAATACAATCTTTCCGTCATGAGCGTCAATAATCTTTTTTACAAAATTTAGCCCAAGCCCAAATCCGTTTACCTGGTGAATATTGCCCTTAGGTACCCGGTAAAATTTTTTAAAAAGGTATTTAAAATTCTTTTCTTCAATTCCTATGCCTTTGTCTTTTATTGAAACTGCGTAAAAATTATTGGCTTCCTGTTGTATATCTATTGCTATGTAGGGTGTGCCAGTACTATATTTCAATGCATTTTCAATTAAATTGATTATTACCAGTTGCAAATGTACCCTATCCGCCTGTACCAATGGATCATTTTCATCCTGGGTAAAATATAAAGCAGCATTTTTATCTTTTATCAAGGGTTCTAACTGGTCAATAGCATGAGCAATAATTTCGTTTAATCTACAAGGTTCTTTATGTACTATAATATTTTTATTATCCCCGGATGCAGTTTTTAAAAGTCGCTCTACCTGGTTTTGCAGGTGTTCGGTTTGTTCTTTAATTACAGTGCCGTATTTTAATAACCTGCCTGGTTGTGATATAATAGCAGGCTGTATCAGCACATCGCTTGCAATTTTCATAACAGCCAGAGGGGTTTTAAATTCATGCGTAAAATTATTAACAAAATCTCTTTGCAATTCATTTAAAAACTTTTGTTTGTATAAATAAATAAGACTTACAGAAAGACCAATCAGTACCAGCAACAGCACAATTGCAGTAATAATCCAGAACAGCATTTCATGAATAATATATTTGCTGCGATGCGGAAAATTAAGCAGTAAATAATCATAATTTTTTTTAACCGGCAAAAGATTTACATTGCCATTTTGGGGATAACGGGATGCCGCGGTAGATAAATAAAA
>JAYUBR010000555.1:0-5574 GCA_043740775.1 Ferruginibacter sp.
GGGCCTGCCCCCGCTATCAGTACATCGGTTGTATAATGTGGATTGTTCAATTAGGTATGTTCATTAAATTTATTTGTAAGATGCAAAATAAGACAGTAATTTAATATTGCTGTCATTACATACATTCTGGCAATTTAATGTATGTTTTATGGATAAAATTATTTGCGCTGTTTATCTTTATTCCATTCTAATTTACCAAACTCAATTCGGAACCTGGAAACAAGATAATTTTTATACTGGATTAATTGTTATACATAATATCATGCAACCGCTAGCCATGGGGATCTTTATTATTACACTATATTAAAAAGAAAATAATAAGGTTGTAACTGACCTAGCAGGAAATATAACATCGTAAGTATTACCTGCTTTTTGCTCCTTTGTATTTTCAACAGGATAGGGCATCATATCTTCTCCTGCTGTTGCTGTTGTTACATATCGTTTAACCAGTTTCATCTTTTTTGCATTTGGCAAAGCTTGCAACACAAAGCCTGCGATGGTATTTTCTATTGTGTAATTGATAACATTTACCACCAGTGTTTTATTATCTTTAAATGCACTCACCATTACCTGCTGTGCTGCGGCTGTTTGGCTTAAACCATCACTCCTGCTGGTTTGTAGCCGGTACATGCCGGGGCGAACAAATAAACTGTAATGGCCCAGCGCCCATAAATTTTTGGTAATGGAATATAGTTTTGATGAATCTGTATTCTTTGCGGTATTTAAAGCAACAAGATAATAACGCGTATTGCTATCGGCGGCACCAGGTTCAAAGGCATTCCAGAAATGCCAGGCAGTTGCATTGCCCGTAGTAAAATCATGATGAATTACCTTTGCTAAAAAAAGCGCACAATCCATTGCACTTCTTTTAACAGCCGTTATATTTTCTTTAAATCCATCACCCAACATACAATATTCGGATTGCCAGTATTCCAAACCGGCATTATATTTTTGCAAAGTGTCTTTTAGTTTTTTTCTTACATCCACCAGGGTCTCGTCGTCCTTGTCTGTAAAATAACCATGCCCTTCCACAAAGGGTGTGGTATTGCTTAAATTGCCAATGTACAAATCGCTCTTTGGATTCCAGAAACGGGCGATTTGCCGGGAAGCTTTAACATTGAAATCATACAAATGATTCAACATGCCGGCTTCGGTAATTAATATTTTTGTGGTAAGCTTTTGTTGATGCAGGCTACTGTTTAAAGTTTTTACGGTCTTGTAAATTTCTTCGTTTGTCCACGGACTTCCTTCCTGCTTTGCTTCACCAAAGGAACCGGTCCAATCCCATTGCGGCTCATTCACCGGACTGATATAATTGAAATGACAATTGATTTTATCAAAGTGCCGGATTACTGCTGATAAAAAACCGGCATAGTCTGCATATTTATTTTCCTGTAAATTACTTACTTCGTCTTTTTGTAATTTATAGCCCAACCCATTTTTTGTAAACTGCACCGGGGGGCTGTTTACAAATGCAATCAAATCTTTTACACCCTGCTTTTTTGCCTGTTGTAACAACCAGGTATATCCTTGTTGTTTATTCCAGTCGTACCTTCCTTGCGGAGAAAGAAAACACTCAACCCGATGGGCGGGATCTTTAATACCACTGCTATCTCGCTGTTCTGCCGTACCGGCACCAATATTGAAACGAAAGGCCGAAAGACCAATACCCTTTGGTTGACCGTTCTTTTCAAATGCCCTGCTAAACAACACTTCAGCCATTCGTTGCTTTTCACCTGCAGGCCATTTTTTACCAATTTCTTCGCCAAACCAACAGGCGGATGCACCAATATTTCGAATTTTTTGAACGGTATCATTTACATTAATCGTAAATACAATCCGGGTATTTTCCTGCGAAAATGAAGGCAACAATATTATTATCAACCCCACATTTAGTAATAAAATTTTCATGTTTACATTTTTTAAAAAATCATTGCCTCCCTTTTTATAAATGATAATTCCCCATTTAAAAAAATGATCTTCCCTTTTCGGATGATTCAACTGCAAAAGGGAATTACAAACTGCCAGTTCGGCCGCCATCAACCGGAATGTTTACGCCATTGATATATCCCGCTGCAGGCGTACATAAAAAAGCGGCTACTGCTCCAAACTCTTCAGGTTCACCCAGCCGTTTAGCCGGTATGGAACTAATAATATTTTTTTCAATTTCTGCTGGTTGTTTTCCCTGGTCGGCGGCTTGTTTCGCAAACAAATATTTCAGTCGGCCGGTATTGGTATAGCCAGGTAAAACATTGTTAACCGTAATGCCGTCATGGCCAATTTCGTTAGCCAGTGTTTTGGCCCAGTTAGCCATCGCTGCCCGTATGGTATTTGAAATACCCAAACCATTGATAGGTTGTTTAACCGCTGCTGATACAATATTAATGATTCGGCCGTAGCCTGCTTTTTGCATACCGGGCACCAACAGTTGCGCCAGTAAATGGCTGCTGATGACATGCGCAAGAAATGCCTTTTGTAGTTCTGAAGCACCTGTATTAATCATTGGCCCGGATGGTGGCCCGCCTGCATTGTTTATTAAAATATGTATGGTACCATTTTGCAACATCCAGTTGCTTACAATGGTTTTGGCTGTGTCGGGAATTGAAAGGTCCAACACTAAATAGTAATGTTGCTGGCCGGCACTGCAATCCAATTTTAGTAACGCTTCTATCAGTTTATTTTCTGTACGGCTTGCTATAATAACAGTTGCACCAAGCAATGCCAGTTCTTTTGCAGTGGCCAGACCCAAGCCCTGTGAGCCACCGCAAACCAGCGCGGTTTTATTGATAAGGTTAAGGTTCATCTTTAAAATTTATAATCTTCTCTTTCAGGTGTAAAAACATCCAGCAATTCGCAGTCAGTAATGGCCCTGCCACTGTGCAATACATGTGGGGGAATTACTGCAACAGAACCAGGCTGCATCAACTTAGTTTCACCCCCTACGGTTAATTCAAAACTGCCCTTCAGTACATTGGCTACCTGTTCGTGCAGGTGAGCATGTTCGGGCACTTTAGCACCGGCTTCTACATCCCAGTAAATAAAACTCATCGTACCTGTGTGAATGGCACGCCCGCTAAAGCCAGGGAAAATTTCTTTGGTAGCCAATGTTTCTATTTCAATAAAAGACATACAACATAATTTATTAAACAAATGTAATAAGAAGATGATAAGCGATCCCAGTTTGTTTTGCAATGACACTTCGTCAGCTTATCTTATTAAAAAATAATTTCCTCTTGATGTAAAAAGAACCACAGCTTATGTACAGCAACCATTCATTTATAAAACTTAAAATGGATAATTTAAAAAATAGTTGTAGTTTTACACTACTTCATTAATACCCTGAATGCAATATCCGTTTAACAACCTCCGTTTCCGATAATTAATTTTTTTTCATTTTATTGTCCAACATCTTTAGAATGCCCCAATAATCTGGCACGACAAATGCACATCAGTTCATAATATACTGCAATAATTTTTATTGGTTTATTAATTCCTATCCTGTATTAACCTCACGATTATTTTTTTTATTTTTTATTGAATGCTGAAAGACGCATTGGCATTGAGTTTTATTTTATTCCATTATCTGTTTTGAAAACCGGAAGACTATTTTAAATACAAATACCGGCAAATACCGTAAATCTAAAAACACTTGTATGGAACATTATTACACTGCATATACCAGGTATGTTAACAACACCCTTTATTTTTTTGTAAAAAAATATATCCGGTACAACGAAATAAAAAATGCATCTGACATTTTGGAAAGTTATGGTATGCATACTGACTTTGACAAAGCTTGCAGTATTGCCGGGATAGAGGAGTTGGGATTAAGGCAACAACTTTTTAAAGAAGCGTTGCCAGGGAAATCGTACCGCCAACCTGCCATTGCCCCGGTTGTACCGCTGCTTTCGAAAAACTTTAGGGTTGAACATATGAATAACAGAACTGCATTGGTAAGTAAATTATCCGGCATAAAAAAAATGATAACATCTAAAATGCCACAATGGCTTTTAGTTTCTCATTCTTAAAATGATATTTTTTTTCTTTATGTAAAAAAATTTTCAAGCGGGTATTTGGTTAACCAAATACCCGCTTGTTTTTTAAACTAATACAAGCAGTAATTTTTAATGAGTATGGTTAATCAAAATTTAGAAGTGTGGCAAAGAGGACCTGTTGAAGATGTGCCCAATTTGTTACAACCCGTTGCACATGCTTTACTACAGGCAAGAGAAGAATTAACAGCACTATTGAACGATTTTCCGGATGCTTTGCTTTGGCAAAGGCCTGCCGGTGTTGCATCTCCGGGTTTTCATTTGCAACATTTATCCGGCGTCCTCGACCGTGTTTTTACATACGCCCGTGCGGAAGCGATGACTGCTTATCAACTGGAGCAACTGCGTGCAGAAGATGTTTCACCGCAAACAGGTGTCAATACCAATAATCTTTTAAGCCGTTTTAACGAGCAGGTAGATAAATCCATTGCTCAGTTAAAAAATACCGATGAAAAAACACTTACGGAATTTAGGGGTGTCGGGCGAAAATTATTGCCATCAACAGTGATTGGGCTGCTGGTACATGGTGCAGAACATACTATGCGGCATGTGGGGCAATTAATGGTGACTGTAAAAATTGTGATGCAGCATTATGCTGAAAAGAATTAATCGTGAGCAAAAATGTTCATGGTATTTCAATTACCGCATCATTTTTAAACCCAGTGTTTTCCATGAATTTTATATAGCCGAGTTGATTGGTAATCATTTTTGTTTTACCAATATTGAATGGTGGTGTATTAAAATGATGATGTCCATACAACCAGTAATCAATGGATGATTGCTCAATCAGTTCGTGTAATTCAGTTGCGAATGCTTCGTTCAAAATATCTCTTTTATACTTTGGAGGATAATGTAAAAAGGTAGGCACATGATGCGTAACAACAATAGTAGGTGTATACGCCGCCATGGTTAAAGCCTGTGGAATAAAATCTTTACATTGATGATGTATGTGATTGTAATTATCGGGTGTAAACAGATTGCCATTAAAATTAATTGCACTAAAATCAGCTATTCTTTTTTGTATAAAAAAACCAGCCGCCGGAGAAATCTGAGACCACAAAGTTGAAAAGATCAACCTCAGTTTATCCGTTTGTATCGTTTGATTGTTGATTAAAAAAACATTGCTCCGGATGGCTTCTTTGATGACACCACTTCTGGTACTGATGTCCCAATGGTAATATTCATGATTTCCGGGAACCCAATAAGTTGTTTCAAAATTATCAGCGAGCCAATCAAAAAAATCACACCGATCTTCTATCAATGCAAAAGGCACAATATCACCCGCCAGCACCAGCACTTCGCCACGGGGTATCAGCGGATATTTCTTTATAAATTTATTATTCTGCAAAAATTCCAGGTGCAGGTCAGAGCAGTATTGCATTGTCATTCTTCTGTTTCTTTCTTTTAAAGATAAAAAATTTGCTGGTACTGATGAAACTAACCACATTGTATCTTCATTAACTAAACCATCCCTCTATGCCTGCCGACATTGCAATAATTTATACAGATGGAAGTTGCCATA
>JAYUBR010000556.1:0-5569 GCA_043740775.1 Ferruginibacter sp.
ATAATCTGTTAATGTACATTCAAACAAAGAAGAATAAAAAAAATTTTTAATCAAACCGACACAACTGAAATCCAGAATCGGATTGATAACTTAAGGCCACGCTCCCAGTAGCTTTGGAGCAGTAACAGACAGGCACAAGCAGGAGTAAGCTTTTGGTTAGGTTCCGGAATTAATTATTGAATCAGAAGGCAGAGAAAATATCATCCTGCATATGCTATAAAAGTAACTGTTGGTGCTAAATTCAATTTCATAGATTTACCCAAAGCTATTCAGGACACAATCAGATATCGTACAACTAAAATGAAAATAATAAAAGCTACAAACTTTGAAAACCAGTTATCTTTTTTTTAAGATGGAAACAAAAGACACCACAATTGCCGGCAATGATACCCGTAACCAGGAATAGTACTAATACAAACAAAGATGACATATCTGCAAACAAATTTTATGTGGGCATTTTCAGGGCAAAAGAAAGAACCCATATCATTTGTAAAATAAAACAGCAGTAAATGCTTCGGGGTTGCTTTCCAGCCCAATGTAAGTGCATTCATCAGGGCAAGCAGCATTATTTTTTTTCAGCTCTATTTTACAATATCCTTCATTTATAATTTTTAGTTATACATTAGCAGCACAAAACGATTGTATGTTCCAACACATTTTAAAAAGCCCATCGCAACATTGCCGTATGTTTTTATTGCCTTTATTGCTTCCGCTGTTTTGTCAAACAATTTTATAACTGATCACTCAAAATAAATCATCACTAAATCTACCTTCATGCAGCAATATATTTTAGCATTAGACCAGGGCACTACCAGTTCCAGGGCCATTGTATTTGATAAAATGGGTTCCATAGTTTCAATTGCTCAAAAGGAATTTACACAGATTTTTCCACAGGGTGGATGGGTAGAGCATGATGCTAATGAAATATGGAGTACCCAGTTTGGCGTAGCGGCAGAAGCCATTACAAAAGCTGGCTTATCTGTTGAAAACATTGCCGCAATTGGCATTACCAATCAACGGGAAACTACCGTTGTATGGGATAGAAATACCGGCACACCCATTTACAATGCCATTGTTTGGCAAGATAGAAGAACGGCTTCTTTTTGTGATGAACTGAAAGCGAATGGAACTGATAAACTGATTCAGCAAAAAACAGGATTGGTGGTAGATGCCTATTTTAGCGCCACTAAAATAAAATGGATATTAGACAATGTTGAAGGTGCCAGGGAAAAAGCCAGCAAGGGTGAATTGTGTTTTGGCACCATTGATACCTGGCTGGTTTGGAACCTTACAAAAGGACAGGTACATGTAACAGATGTTTCCAATGCCAGCCGTACCATGCTGTGCAATATTCATACCCTGCAATGGGATGGAGAACTACAGGAAATATTTGGCATACCCGGCAATATGTTACCTCAAATACGCAGCAGCAGCGAAGTGTATGGGCATACACAAAATATTTTATCGGCGCATAATATCCCGATAGCAGGTATTGCAGGCGATCAGCAGGCAGCCTTGTTTGGGCAAATGTGTACGCAGCCCGGCATGGTAAAAAACACCTATGGCACCGGCTGTTTTATGCTGATGAATACAGGAGAAAAACCTGTAGCCAGTACCAATAATTTATTAACTACCGTTGCCTGGAAAGTGAATGGCATTACCCACTATGCTTTGGAAGGAAGTGTGTTTATTGCAGGTGCCGTTATACAATGGTTAAGGGATAGCCTGGGCATTATTAAAACTGCCGCCGAAGTGGAAACACTGGCCTCGCAGGTAAAAGATAGTGGGGGTGTATACGTTGTACCTGCTTTTGCAGGGTTGGGTGCGCCACATTGGAACCAACATGCCAGGGGAATTATTACAGGGCTTACAAGAGGCTCGGATGCCGCTCATATTGCAAGAGCTGCATTGGATAGCATTGCTTACCAAACAATGGACGTGTTGAAAGCAATGGAAGCAGATTCGGGTATCAGCATTAAAGAATTAAGGGTAGATGGGGGCGCAACGGTAAATAATTTATTGATGCAGTTTCAAAGTAACATCATGAATACCGCCGTAGTAAGGCCTGTTATTACGGAAACCACTGCATTGGGTGCTGCTTATTTAGCCGGACTTGCTGTAGGCTACTGGCCCGATATGGAAGCCATACAAAACCAATGGCAGGTAGATAAAAAATTTACATCCGCCATGAGTGAAGAAGAAAGAAACGCCTTAACCAAACAATGGCAGCGTTCTGTAAAAGCAGCGAAGGCATGGGCGGATGATGAATAATAATTTTTACGAAGGCTGGATAGTTGGTTTATACAACCATATGATGATGATAAAAAAAGATAGAATTAAGTGTATAGTTGGTAAGTGCACTCCGGCCTCATAAAAAAGGCGTTAAGAAAATTTGAATGACTGGCGTTAAGATATGAAATTGATGTTACAAATGTTTGGCTTTGCTATTTGTTCGTAAGTCGCACTGCATCTGGAATATATTTTGATGTTTGAGCTAATTTCATTTTAGCCAGGCATTCAGATTTTTGGCCTTTTTTATGCAGCCTTGATCTTTTTTGTTACTTTTTTGCATCAAGGCAAAAAAGTAAATAGAGATTTCCGTAATAGAATTGCCTTTACGAACTATCTATCTAATAAAAAAAAATTAAAAACAAATCAATAAATTATAGAGCAGAAAATAATGGAGAGGCAAAAAATGTTACAACAACTGGAAGAGGTTGCACTATGGGATATCATCGTTATCGGCGGCGGTGCCACCGGGCTGGGTGCCGCTGTAGATGCAGCTTCCAGGGGATACAAAACCTTACTCGTAGAACAGGAAGATTTTTCAAAAGGTACCAGCAGCCGTAGTACCAAACTGGTGCATGGCGGTGTACGCTACCTGGCCCAGGGCAATATAAAATTAGTTCGGGAAGCCCTGAGAGAAAGAGGACTATTGCTGAAAAATGCACCTCATGTATGTCATAACTTATCTTTCATTATTCCTTCTTTTCACTGGTGGCAAAAATGGTATTACAGCATTGGGCTAAGCACGTATGATTTGCTTGCCGGTAAATTAAGCCTGGGCAAAACAAAAATGCTTTCCAAAAAAACAACGCTGCAATTATTGCCAGCTATCTCTTCTAAAAATTTAAGTGGGGGTGTTCTTTACCAGGATGGGCAGTTTGATGATTCAAGGCTGGCCGTAAATCTTGCGCAAACTGCCGCAGAGCAGGGTGCTTCCATTTTGAATTACTGTAAGGTGGTTGCACTCATAAAAACAGGTAGCAACGTTAGTGGCGTAACGGTACAGGATATTTTATCAGGCAGAAATTATACGCTTCGCAGCAAAGCTGTTATCAATGCAACGGGGGTATTTACTGATAAAGTAATGGAGATGGATGATGCTGGTCACCAACCAATTGTTTCTCCTTCGCAGGGTGTGCATATTGTTGTGGATGAAAAATTTTTTCCCGGCAAACAGGCATTGATGATTCCTAAAACGGATGATGGCAGGGTATTGTTTGCAGTGCCCTGGCATGATAAAGTTTTATTGGGCACCACTGATACCCCCATTAAGGAAATTACTTTAGAACCACGGGCCCTGCAGGAAGAAATTGATTTTATTATGCAACATTCCAACCGTTACCTCAGTACCCGGATAACGTATAAAGATATAAAAACTGTTTACGTCGGGCTAAGGCCATTGATAAAAGTAAAAGGCAAAAAATCAACCGCAATTTTACCAAGAGATCATACCACCATTGTATCAAAAAGCGGACTGGTTACCATTACCGGAGGCAAATGGACCACCTACAGAACCATGGCCAAACATGCTGTTGACAGTGCAGCTTTTGCATGCAAGCTACCAAAGCAAACTTGTGTTACCGATGCTTTAAAAATACATGGCTATACAGAAAATGCAACGGGTAACGATATGATGAATGTGTATGGCAGTGATGCTGAAAAAATTTACCAGTTAATGAATGAGCAACCTTTATTAAAAGAAAAAATTCATGCTGCATTACCTTATACTAAAGCCGCTGTAGTATGGGCAGTACAAAATGAAATGGCGGTGTTGGTAGAAGATGTATTGGCAAGGCGCACCAGGGCATTGTTTCTGGATGCAACAGCCGCAATAGAAGCTGCACCGGTAGTGGCAGCATTAATGGCTGACCTGCTGCAAAAAAATGACAACTGGCAACAGCAACAGGTAAAAGCCTTTGAAGCAATTGCACAAAATTATTTAATACACTGATCAACGATTTCTTTTTTTCAACTAAAAAATAACCTTTAAAATGACACCTTTTATAGCAGAACTTACCGGAACCGCCGTGCTGATACTTTTAGGAGATGGCGTTGTTGCCAATGTGGTGTTGAACAAAACATACGGCAGCAACAGCGGTTTAATTGTAATTGCTTTTGGATGGGCTATCGGGGTATTCGCAGGCGTATTTATTTCGGCCAATACAAGCGGCGCACACTTAAACCCTGCGATAACCATTGGGCTTGCCGCACTGGGAAAGTTTGACTGGGCGCTGGTTCCAACATATATTGCTGCCCAACTGCTGGGGGCTATGATTGGTTCTGGTTTGGTATGGATTACTTACCGCACCCATTTTGAAGCAACACCCGACCCTGCTGCCAAACTTAGTGTTTTTTGTACTTCTCCCGCCATTGCGAGTCCGGTAGATAACTTTTTTTCAGAGGTTGTGGGAACATTTGTACTGGTATTGGGGGCTTTGTTTATAGTAGCTTCAAAAAACAGTCTGGGTTCTTTGGATGCATTGCCGGTGGCATTATTGGTGTTGGGTATTGGATTGAGTTTAGGCGGCACAACCGGCTACGCCATCAACCCGGCAAGAGACCTTGGCCCAAGAATTATGCATGCCGTTTTACCTATTAAAGGAAAAGGAAGCAATAACTGGAAGTATGGCTGGGTGCCGGTTATAGCGCCGCTGACCGGTAGTCTTCTGGCTGCATTATGCTATTATTTTATTCATTGATATTTTAATAACAATAATTGTAATCAGCTAAAATTCTTGGTATCCTTTGTTTTTCGTAGCGGTTTTTGTGTAAAATAAATTGAGTACATTTCGCACAAAGAATACAAAGATTAACAAAGGGCACTAAAAAATAATTCAACCGGTTCAGGCGGCGAGAAATATTAAAATAAATTACAGTCATTAACATCATCTCATTTAAAATTCAAAATTGTTTCATTCATTGCATGTTGATGTTTTTTTACTAACTTAACACTGCAATTCAAACATCCTCCGTGTAAAAACTATTACTACTCTTTTTAATTGCACCTCTCTTTACCTGCAAGTGTTTTGTCGATATTTCTTTTGATTTAAAGCGCCCCATTTATAATCAGGTAAAATGAATGCGAACAATCCCTCATCTCAAAAAACGGTTTCAGTAACTACTTATTTATTGGTATCAATTGTAAGCCTTATTGCAGCGGCGGGCATTGGCTACTATTATCTTACCTACATGAAAAAGGGTGGTTCCGAAAAAATGGACGACCGGATTTTTTATCTGGTGCTGGTACTTTTTGGTATGGCGGCCAGTGCGCTAATATTCGGTA
>JAYUBR010000557.1:0-16934 GCA_043740775.1 Ferruginibacter sp.
CCCCTTTCTTTAATTTTTGTGCGGTAACAATTTGTGTGGTTAATAACAGGCAATAAAAAATACATTTCATAAAAGTGTTGGTTAAGGAACTGTAAAGATAATTAACACAAGAGCTATTGTTGTGGGTATAGTATATAAATTTATGTTACCAAAAGCATGCCTTAAAATTTACAGGCTTAATAGTGGTTGGCTAATATTTTTTATAGATAATAATTTAACAACTCTTCAAACCTAACGGCACCTTCTTTCCAATTTCGTAACTTTTAAACATAGATAGCCATTACTTTTGCATCTAATTTAATGTTGACGAAAAAAATAAACATAGCATTAGTAGGTAATCCCAACAGCGGCAAAAGTTCTTTGTTCAATGTATTAACCGGGTTAAACCAAAAGGTGGGTAATTTTCCCGGTGTTACGGTTGATAAAAAAACCGGGCAATGTACCATTTCTGAAATGCTTTCTGCTACCCTGATTGATTTGCCCGGAACCTATAGCCTGTATCCCAAACGGGCGGATGAATGGGTAGCTTACAAAGTTTTATTACAGCAGGATGATGATATTAAACCTGATATGGTTTTGTTGGTGGCAGATGCCAGCAACCTTAAACGCAACCTGTTATTTTGCACACAGATCATTGACCTGAAAGTGCCGGTGGTACTGGCACTTAGCATGATGGACCTTGCAGGAAATAAAGGAACACAAATTGATATTGCCGGCCTTGAAAGAGAACTGGGCGTACCTGTAGTAAGTATCAATCCAAGGAAAGGAAAAGGCATACCGCAATTAAAAAAAATTATTGATCAAACCGCAGCCAATGCAACTGCTGCACCAAGAGAGTTCATCCACAACTTTGGCCTTGCAGAAAATCCGGTAGCAGGAGTGAAAAAATTATACCCTGGCATCAGCGACTATACTGCTTTGCATTACCTTATTAATCATCAGCATTTTAAACTCGGCACTTCAATGCAGGATAAAATTGAAGCCATTGAAGAAGAAAATAATTTTAATGCCACCCGAACACAGGCCGAAGAAATAATGCAGCGTTACAGCCGCATTAAACAAATTATGCAGGGTACGGTTGTGGAAAGTGACCCTTTAAAAAAAGCATTGTTTACCGAAAAGCTCGACAATATTTTTCTTGACAGAAAATGGGGTTATCTTATTTTAGTGGCAGTACTGTTCCTGTTATTTCAAAGTGTGTTCTGGATAGCGCAATATCCCATGGATGCTATTGAGTGGATCTTCGGCCAGTTAAGCGGTTTCCTGAGCAGCAATCTGCCCACAGTGTGGTGGAGCGACCTGCTTGTGAATGGTGTGCTGGCGGGTCTTAGCGGCATTATGGTTTTTATTCCGCAGATAATGATATTATTTGGCCTTATAACGTTGCTGGAAGATACCGGTTATATGGCAAGGATCAGCTTTTTAACGGATAAGCTAATGCGCAAAGTGGGACTGAATGGTAAAAGCGTAATGCCCATGATCAGTGGCTTTGCATGTGCCGTCCCCGCCATTATGAGTGCAAGAAATATTGAAAACCGTAAAGAGCGTTTACTCACCATTATGGTTACGCCTTTAATGAGCTGCAGTGCAAGGCTACCGGTGTATACAATTTTAATTGCGCTGGTCATTCCCTCAAAATTATATTTCGGTTTTTTAAGTGTGCAGGGTTTGGTTATGATGGGACTGTATTTGCTGGGCACGGTAATGGCATTAATTGTAGCCTGGGTAATGAAGTGGTTTATAAAAATTAAAGAGAAAAGTTTTTTTATTTTGGAACTCCCTGTTTACCGGGCGCCGAGATGGAAGAATGCACTTACCACCATGATAGAAAAAGCGAAAATATTTGTGTTTCAGGCCGGTAAAATAATTATGGTCATCAGCCTTTTATTGTGGATGTTAAGTACTTATGGTCCGGCAAAAAATATGGCGGCCGTTACAACAAAGTATCAACAACTGGTGCAGCAAAATCCGCAGCAGACAATTGAACTAAACAGGGAACGTAAAACCGCATTGCTGGAAAACTCCTTTGCCGGCACCCTGGGTAAATACATTGAACCAGCCATCCGTCCGCTTGGGTACGACTGGAAAATTGGCATTGCATTGATTGTTTCCTTTGCAGCAAGAGAAGTATTTGTGGGCACCATGGCTACGCTGTACAGTGTAGGCGAAGATGCCAATGAAAACAGCAGTACTTTGCGACAGAAAATGAATGCCGCTGTTCGTGCTGATGGAACAAAAGTGTACAACCTGGCTACAGGTTTATCGCTGCTGGTTTTTTATGTGTTGGCCATGCAGTGCATGAGCACAATGGCGGTAGTAAAAAGAGAAACCCGTAGCTGGAAATGGCCGCTTATTCAATTGGCTTATATGACAGGGCTTGCATATTTGTTAAGCTGGACCATCTACAACATTTTTATCTAAAACCTCTTCTTTCTCCATAAAAAATCAGCCATTTTCTTGCCATTTAGCTGATAAATTTTACCTGCTATCATTTTCTAAAAAGAATTTGTCTACTCATTTTATTTGTAAAATGACCGCCTGTAAAGGGTTTTACGGAATTGTTCATTAATAGTGACCACCAACTACTAAAAAATAAGTGGTACTATGTGTTGTATAGTACTATAATGTTTATATCTTTGTGTTTGTAAAGGTGAAAGGGCAGTAAAAACACAAGTGCAATTCCGGACAGTAACTTGTAAATAACAAACCCAATAAACCCAACCAAATTGAATTTTAAAACATTGAAGCCATGAATATTGATAACACAGCCAGCCAGATGCGGAAAGGAGTTTTGGAGTTCTGTATTCTTTCGGTGATCAAACAGGGCGAAGCTTATCCATCAGATATTATTGATAAGATGAGAACAGCCAACCTGAACATCTTTGAAGGAACATTGTACCCACTGCTAACCAGGTTAAAAAATGCAGAGTTTCTTACTTACCGCTGGGTAGAAAGTAACAGTGGCCCACCACGGAAATATTTTTCCCTTACCGAAAAAGGAGATGCGTTTTACAAAGAACTGGAAGCAACCTGGAACGAACTGGCCAACGCTGTAAAAGCACTTTCAGAAGCTGAACAACAACATACCAGTAACACCAACTTCAACAACCCGGAAAAAAATTAAGGTCACTATTTTTTGCTGCAGACCGAATCAACTAACGAATACGAAACATAATTAACCATGAAACAAGTAATAAATATCAACTTCCACGGACAAGTAGTACCGATAGAAGTGTCTGCATTTGACTTACTTAAACAATATACCGCCAGTCTGAATACTTATTTTGCAAACGAAGAAGGCAAAGAAGAAATTATCAATGATATTGAAAGCCGTATTGCAGAATTATTTCAGGAAAGATTAAAAAAAGGCGTTACCTGCATTACCGATGAAGATGTAAACGCCATCATAAAAAGTATGGGCAGGCCAGAAGAATTTGAAGGTGAAGACAGTACTGCCTACACACAAAGTTCTACCGCTTCTTCATCAACTGCCGGACAGCAACAATACCAGCAAACCGCAGCCACTGCTGCACTTAAAAGATTGTACCGGGATGAAAACGATAAAATTCTGGGTGGTGTTTGTTCCGGCCTGGCCAATTATTTTGGAATGGATGTGGTAATTGTACGAATCATTTTTGTGGTACTGGCCATTTCATTTGGTTTTGGTTTGATACCCTATATTATTTTGTGGATAGCGGTACCCAGCAGTGCTACCAAAGTAATTGGCGGCACCCGTAAAAGGCTGTTCCGTGATCCCGATGATAAAAAAATAGCGGGTGTTTGCGGCGGTATTGGTAATTATTTTGGCATCAGCCCATGGATACCAAGGGTATTATTTCTGCTACCTTTTTTAACTTTCGTTTTTCACTGGAGCCACTGGGGTTTTATGGAGTTTCCTAATTTTTTAAGGCTTGGTTTTAGTCCTGGTGCCCTCATTATTTACATCATTTTATGGCTGGTAATACCCGAAGCCGGCAGTACAGCCGAAAAACTGGAAATGAAAGGAGAAAAAGTAGATTTGAATTCTATTAAAAATTCAGTGGTGGAAGAAATGAAAGGTGTTCAGCAAAGAGCAGAAAAATTAGGCCACGAAGCAAGAGCCTTTGCAGAAGAAAAAGGGAAAACCATCGGCGCAGAAATGAGTACAGTCGCTAAAAGAAGTGGCCGGTCGTTGGGTGATATCATTGTATTTATTGTGAAGGCATTTGCCTATTTTATTATTGGTTGTTTTGGTTTTGCCTTTGTAGTAGCCTTGTTTGCTTTTGCTGTAGCGTCCATCGGAGTGTTTCCTTTAAAGGATTTTTTATTAACAGATGGCTGGCAAAATTTTTTAGCCTGGGGCACACTAATATTTTTTATAGCCGTACCCGTAATTGGTATCATTACCTGGGTTATTCGAAGGCTGGCGAAAATGAAGAGCAACCGCAAACTATTGCGCTTTACTTTTATTAGTCTTTATATTATTGGATGGGCTTGTTTTATTTGTTTATTGGCATCGGTTACGCAGGATTTTAAAAGTACAAACAACATTATTGAACAGGATATTACTTTAAGCAATCCATCACTTGCCAAACTGGAAATCACCGATAATTCTCCCCTAAAAAAATACTATCGCAATAATTGGTTAAGGTTTGAACCTTTTCAAAACCTGGATGATGATACGGTTTTTGTACAAAATGTTTCGGTTAAAATCATCAAATCAACCAACGATAGTTTTAGGGTAACCATGATTAAAATGGCCAACGGCAATACGAGACGTTCTGCAGATACG
This sequence comes from Ferruginibacter sp., assembly GCA_043740775.1. GTDB lineage: Bacteria > Bacteroidota > Bacteroidia > Chitinophagales > Chitinophagaceae > Ferruginibacter. Next base: position 4,772 of record JAYUBR010000557.1, read on the forward strand.
CTGGCAAGACTCATATCATTTAATGTAACACAAAGAGATTCTTTGCTGTTGCTGGACAAAGGGATTGCCATCACTAAAGATGATAAATTTCGTAACCAGCGGGTAATAATTACTGTGTATGTGCCTGTTGGTAAACAGGTAAGGGTAAACAGAAATGTAGGATGGAACAACAATATTCACTTTAGCGGGCCGTGGAATGACCACAATAATGACCTTGATATTGATGATGAAGAAAGGGGATGGGAACCGGATGTAAATTATGTTATGCGGGCAAATGGCTTGTATACTTTAAATGGTAAACCCGCAGATGAATGGAAAAACGGGAATAAAAATAAAAAGAATGATGATAATGATGGCAGTGATGAAGACGATACTACCAAAAAGATGAATAATAGGGGTGGTGGATACCGTTACAACAGTGTACAAAAAATTGATTCTTTAAAAACAGACCTGAAGAAAATTCAACAGCAGTATAAAGATTCTTTATTGAAAGAGCAGAACGATATCAGGAAAAAACAGGAAGAAAATCAGAAGAAATTAGAGAAATTAAGTGTTACGAAAGGTGAAGGAGAAACGACCGGTGATACATTGTTACAGTCTTACAGTCCGGTGGCAAGCATTGGATTAATATAGTTTCAATAGTTGAGTTGAAGTGAAACAAACCACGTCCCGCCATTTTTGGCGGGATTTTTTTGCACCTGATGCTCTAGGTGAGGTAATTATCTTAGGAAGGAATATTTTAAACGCCTGCCCTTTGTTACGCTTTAATAAAAGTTCCTTATTGCTATGTGGTACAAGAGGGCGACGCAAGAATGACGACCACAGCATACCCACCCGGACAATAATTTTTTATTTGCAGCAACAGTTACTCTATTTTTGCGGCTATAATTTTTTTTAAAAACTATACAATGAAGACTACCCCTTTTACAGAAAAAAACATTGCACTGGGTGCAAAAATGGCTGAATTTGCAGGCTATAATATGCCCATCAGTTACAGCGGTATTAATGATGAACACGCTACTGTACGCAATAATGCAGGTGTTTTTGATGTAAGCCACATGGGTGAATTTGTTCTAAAAGGCGAATATGCACTGGAACTGATTCAGCGCTTAACCAGTAATGACGCGGCTAAATTAACTGCGGGCAAAGCACAATACAGTTGCCTCCCTAATGAGGAAGGTGGCATTGTTGATGACTTGCTGGTGTATTGTATAGAAGAAAATAAAAGCTACATGCTGGTAGTAAATGCCGGCAATATTGATAAAGACTGGAAATGGATCAGCGATCACAATGATAAGAAAGTGGAGATGCACAACATTTCTGACAAAACCTGTTTGCTTGCAATACAGGGCCCGAATGCCAGCAGAATTTTACAGTCGCTTACTGATAAGGATATCCTGAATTTAAAATACTACACATTTGTAAAGGGTACTTTTGCTGGTGTTGACAATGTATTGATCAGCGCAACGGGTTATACGGGTGCAGGTGGCGTAGAGATTTATTTTGAAGATAAAGACGAAGATGCAGATAAAATATGGCAGGCTATTTTTGCTGCCGGTGCAGCACAAGGCATAAAGCCAATTGGGCTGGGAGCAAGGGATACACTTAGGTTGGAAATGGGTTTTTGTTTATATGGCAATGATATTGATGACACCACTTCGCCATTGGAAGCGGGGCTTGGATGGATCACAAAATTCACCAAAGACTTTACCTCAAAAGCTATATTTGAAAAACAAAAAGCCAAAGGGGTTTCAAAAAAGTTAGTTGGGTTTGAAATGCTGGAAAAAGGCATTGCCCGCCATGATTATGTAATAAAAGATTTTGATGGATCCATCATTGGTAAGGTAACTTCCGGAACACAGTCTCCTTCGTTGGGTAAGGCCATAGGTATGGGTTATGTTGATAGTAAGCATGCTGCAATTGATACTGAAATTTACATCAGTATACGCAATACTTTGCTAAAAGCAAAATTGGTTAAAATACCTTTTGCATAATGGATGTATGGCTTTTTAAAACGATACTGTTTTGTAAAACAATAGTGATAATAGGCAATATCTTCTTTGGTATATTATAGTCGGATAAGGTTTTGGAAGTACTATAAAGCCAGCCAAAATTTCTTATCTTCAAACTCATATTTATACAGCAAATGGCCCATATTCATTTAACTACTTTTATAAAAGCACCTGCCAAAAGGGTTTTTGATTTAAGCCGTAGCATTACCATGCACAAAAAAACAATGGCGCATACCAATGAAACAGCCATAGCAGGTACAACACATGGCCTCATAAGCAAAGGCGAAACGGTAACCTGGCAGGCAAAATATTTTTTTAAAATCCGGCAGTTTACTATTGCCATTACCCAAATTGACCCCCCCCTTATGTTTGAAGATGAAATGACCCGTGGGGATTTTAAAAGCTTTATTCACCAGCACTATTTTAAACAGGTTGATAATGGAACCATTATGATTGACGTAGTTGATTTTGAAAGCCCTTATGGCAAACTGGGAAAAGTAGTGAACACTTTGTTTTTGAAAAGATACATGGAAAAATTACTGGTTAAAAGAAATCGGTTAATAAAAGAATATGCAGAAAGCGAAAAGTGGAAAGCGATATTAAATTAAATTTGCAGGAATGAACTCAGTAAACCCCTCCTTACATACTTCGCTGTCTCCTGCCTTGCTGCACCTGTATAATGTAAGCAACAGCATAGTTGTAATCATTGATGTATTAAGAGCTACTTCAACAATTGCTACCGTTTTGCACAATGGCGCCAAGTGTATTATTCCTGTAGATAGTGTAGCAGCATGCATACGGATCGGTAAACAAATTGAAGGAATTACTGCGGGAGAAAGAGATGGAAAAGTAGCAGAAGGCCTGTCATACGGCAACTCGCCATTTGAATATCCCAGGGAATTTGTAAACGGTAAAACCCTTGTGCTTACCACTACCAACGGTACCAAATTATTGCACATGGCATTGGAGAAAGGCGCTAAAAAAATCATCACAGGTTCGTTTGGTAATTTAACTGCAGTATGTGATTATTTGATTGAGCAAAAGCGGCATGTAATTTTAGGTTGTGCCGCCTGGAAAGACAGGGTAAATATAGAGGACACTTTATTTGCTGGTGCCGTAATCAACCGGATAAAGGAACATTTTACTATTAATTGTGATGCCTCGCAAATGGCCGAAACGATGTATACAGATGCTAAAGAAGATTTGTTTGAATTTTTAAAAAATAAGAATGCATCCCATTATCACCGCCTTTCAAAATTTGGGCTCGAAAAAGATATCCGCTATTGCCTTACAGAAGATGCTGCCAATGTTTTATGCGTTTATGAAGGTGGAAAATTAGTGGTTGGCACACAGGGAGAACGCGTTTAGAAATGCAGCTTTTATTTTTAATGAATACTAAATGTTGGTTCTCATATAAACTTGCGTTATCTCCTCCTGCTTTCTTTATTTTTTGTTACTTTTGCAAATTGCCTTTTCGAAAGCATCTGTTTAATCTAACCCTTTCAGCAAACTGGTTGAGGCAGGGGTTTAAAAAGTGCATCCAAATAAATCCAGGCTGGTAATCAAAAACATAGTATGGCCCTTTCACATCTCATTAAATACGTTTATAATACCGGATCAGACGAAGTGATACGCCGTGGAAAAAAAATTCATGCCATAGGGTATGTTGAAATGGTGGAGCATGATGAATTGATGAATAGTGTAGTGTTCAGGGTAAAAGATGATACCTACAGTACTTTTTATAAAGTGGCTGTCGGCAAATACAACGATTCTCAGTCTCTCTCACTCAGGTGTGGTTGCCCTTATAATTTAGGCGATATCTGCCGCCATGAAGTAGCGGCCCTTTTTAAATTACAGGAACTGATAGATAAAAATTTACTGGGTTCATCCAACCTGCAATATAACCAGTTGCATACAGTAGCAAAAATGAAAAACATTGAGCTAAAGGTTATCCGGGTATTGTCATCTCCCGAAATTTTTGAAGCCGCCGAAACAAGTGTTTTAACCAATAAGGCAAAAATTATTGTAGCTGCCAACGAACGCATAGAAGCAGAACTGGCCTACGAAAGGCAGACTTATCCGCTGGTAATTCAAAAAAATGACGAGCGCAATTTTGATACTTCCTGCAGGTGTGAAGAAATAGCCCATCCGCTTTGTGTACATAAAACCATTTTATTTTTGCAATTGTTACAAACTTACGGGCCGTATTATTTTGATACTATTCGTAACTGGGATAAAGAAAAAAATAAATTATTACAGATTTACGGCTACAATTTAACCGATGATCTGAACGGAAAATTTGAATTCGTTTACAAAGACGGAAAACCATTTTTAAAAGTATTGGATACAAGCATAAAAAGAGTGGCGGCTGTTGCCCCGGTTGAAAGGCCATCGTATATGCATGAAGTGTCCAGGGTGCAGCCGGACGTGGCCACCATTGAAGTTCCTGTAAAAAAACTGGGACTCATCTTTAATTTTAATACTACTACCTATCCGGGGTTTGTAGTAGATGCTATCCAGGGAGAAGCAGACGAAGACAATAAAAAACTATTGGGTAAAATTGAAAAACTTGATCTTACAAAATATGTAAATACCGAATTATTTAGTGAAGATGATAAAATGCTGTTGCAGCAAATTAGAAAACTCCAGGCTTCGGAAATAAATAAATACCTCAACAGAAACTCGCCTTTCAGCGGTATCTGGGAAAATATTATACAAACAGACGGAGACGAATTTCCGGAAGAAACAAAACTGTTGATAACAGAATACCTTCAGCCAAAACTGAAAAAATTATTTGAAGAGCAGCGGGATAATCCTTTTGTTTATTACCTGCCCCAACACAAGGCTTTTAAAACAGATAACCTGGTTGAAATAGCATTAAGCGACCGCTTTATAGAACCGCAATTTAAGATAGTTGCCAAAGAAGATTATTTTGAATTGCAGTGCCGTTTTAATATTAACGGAGCAGCCCAGCCCGTTACCGGAAATGAATGCAATAACAGCCTGTTGTTTTTATACAACCATATTTTTTACCTGTGGCAAAAGGCAGAGGATGTACTGCAGGCAGAAAAATTTATAAAGAACGGTAATATCAAACTCAGTAAAGAAAACTGGTCCGCACAAATGCAAAAAACCATTATGCCTTTAACAAAAGAGTATAAGGTTGAGTTTGACAAATCGCTGGTGAAAGAAATAAAGAGCGGAGAGCCGGAAGTAAAACTAATGTTGCAGGAAAAAGGGGACTACCTGGTTTTTCAACCCATTTTTACTTACCAGGGATTTGAAACAAGGGCAAGTGATAAAGAAACCATTACCATCCCTGACGGCGATAAGATATTGATTGTTCACCGCAATAAGGAAGCAGAACAACGTTTTACAGACACACTGTCTTCACTGCACTCGCAATTTATTCAGCCGCAGGAAGGCAACAGTCTGATTTTAAAAGGTGCCGATGTTTTGCGCAATAACTGGTTCTTTTTATTTGTAGATGCCATGAAGGAATCTAAAGTGCCTGTATTTGGTTTTGAAGCGCTCAGAAACTTCCGCTTTAATACTGCCCGGCCATCTACGCACATTCATGTTAGCAGCGGGTTGGATTGGTTTGATGCAAAAGTGGAAATTGATTTTGAAGGCCAGCGGGTTGGCATCAATGATATTAAAAAGGCGTTGGCAGCCAGGCAATCTTTTGTGCAACTTGGTGATGGTACGCTTGGTATTTTACCGGATGAATGGCTGAAAAGGTATTCTCTTTTGTTTAAAGTGGGCGATGGCAAAAATGATAAACTCCGTTTATCAAAATACCACATGAGTGTGATTGATGAGTTGTATGAAAACCGGGATGCCACAGAATTAAGTTTTGCCTTGGATGAAAAATTTCAACGCCTTAGAGAGTACAAGCAAATCCCGGAAATACCAGCACCTGTTGAATTACAGGCCGTTTTAAGGCCTTATCAAACTGCAGGCTACCAATGGCTCAATTATTTAAATGAAGTGGGCTGGGGAGGCATATTAGCAGATGACATGGGGCTTGGTAAAACAGTACAGGCCCTCACCATGCTGCAGCAATATAAAACCCAGGAAGCCGGGTTAAAAGCAATAGTGATTTGCCCTACCACGCTGATATATAATTGGGAGAATGAAATAAAAAAATTCACGCCTGAACTTACCTGGCGCATTCATCATGGCAGTATGCGTACCAGGGATGCAGCAGAATTGCAAAAAGTAAATGTAGTGATTACTACATACGGTACCTTAAGGAGCGATATACAAACACTGATGAAAATTTTGTTTGACTATGTGGTGCTGGATGAAAGCCAGGCCATTAAAAACCCTGCATCAAAAGTTACCAAAGCCGCCTGCCTGTTAACTGCTAAAAACCGTTTGTGCATGAGTGGTACGCCGCTTCAAAACAATACATTTGATATTTTTGCCCAGATGAATTTTCTTAACCCCGGCCTGTTGGGCAGTATGGATTTTTTCCGCAATGAATTTGCCACACCCATTGATAAATTTGGCGAGCAGGAACAAAAGGACCACCTGCGTAAATTATTATATCCTTTTATTTTACGACGCACCAAAGAACAGGTTGCCAAAGACCTGCCTGAAAAAACAGAAACCATTCTTTTTTGTGAAATGGAAAAAGAGCAGCGTAAAATTTATGATGCTTACAGAAATAGTTACCGCGATAAAATCATGGGTGTTATTGATCAGCAAGGCATCGACAAATCTCAGCTCACCATTTTGCAGGGGCTGATGAAACTGCGCCAGATATGCGATAGCCCGGCCATTTTGAATGAGGAAGACAAGTATCCCAATCATTCTATTAAGCTGGATGAATTGACAAGAGAGATTTTTGAAAATATCGGCGAACACAAGGCCCTGGTATTTTCGCAGTTTTTGGGGATGCTGGCATTGATAAGGGAAAAGCTGACAGAACAAGGCATTCCGTATGAATATTTTGATGGCAGTACCAGTATTACCGACAGGCAAAAGGCAATTGATAATTTCCAGAACAACGATGCCTGCAGGGTATTTCTTATTTCGTTAAAAGCGGGCGGTGTGGGGTTAAACCTAACGGCTGCCGATTATGTGTACATTGTTGATCCATGGTGGAACCCGGCGGTAGAACAACAAGCCATTGACCGTACACACCGCATCGGGCAAACTAAAAATATTTTTGCCTACAGAATGATTTGTATAGATACGATTGAAGATAAAATTCTGCAATTGCAGGAGCGGAAACGTAAACTGGCAAGTGAACTGATTTCTGACGATGTTAATTTTGTAAAAGCACTTAGCAAGGCAGATGTAGAGTATTTGTTCAGTTAAACGAAATGGCAATATTTACTCAATGCAAAAAATGCGTTCAATCAGGATGCAATGAAATTTTTAAGCCTTGCAAAGTCATTTTTTGATTCTGAAGTAAAAACACTTTTAAAGGCATTGCAAAAGAATTTTACAATAGAAGGCATTTGGTAGGACGGATGTTGATTTGAATTTTTCATATTATTGGAGTTTAGGATGTAAAGCTAAAAAACTCCAGTAACCTTATCAAGAGTGGTTTTTCGTAGTTTTTGTAATAGTATTTTCCGAAGGTTATCCACAATTAATCACATTTTGTTAATAACTCTTTTTCTAAAAATCCCGGTTAAAAAATGAAAAATAAACTTAGCTGATATCCTTTATTAGTTGGTTGTATTTTATAATGCAGAAACAGTTTCCTTTTCCTGTTGATCTCTATAAAATAACAGAAGGCCAATGGCTCCGGCGGTTACGCAAATGTCTGCCACATTAAAAATGCCGGTTCTTATGTTTTCAAAACCAAGGTTCATAAAGTCGGTCACATGCCGGTCAAATAAAATTCTGTCAACAATATTTCCGATACCGCCAGAAAATAATAATGCCAGAGAAAAAACTTTCATGGCACTCATATTCTGAGCGTTATTTAAGGTGTAGGCAAATAAAACCAACAAAAAAATTAGCGGTAAAATACTCAGCAGCCAAAAGCTGGCTTTTACCGGAAGATTATCTCCAAGGCTTAATGCCGCACCTGTATTTTCAACATATTCCAGACGTACCGTATCATGCAAATAAGATAACGGTTCCTTATTTTTCAGGTGTTCTTTGGCTATGTCTTTTGTTATTCTGTCGCAACTGATAAAGGCAAAGCAAGTGACGCAAAAGAGTAATATTTTAACCTGCTTTTTCATGCGATATTATATAAGGGGTTAATCAATTTTATATTGTGAAGATGAATGCAGAATTCATTACAGCAACCCCATTTCCTCTTTTTTTAATTGCTTATCTGTTACAAAAGTACTCCACAGGTATAAAGACTACAGCCAGGGTTTTGCACCACCAACCGACATTTTTTTTGAATTTATTGCTACTTCAACAGCAAAGTAAATATAACTTACAAAAAGGACACCATGCATCCACCCAACAATTTTTACTGCTTCGGGTATTTTTAAAAAAATATTTTAACGGCATGGCTATCGGCAGCAATACCAAAAAAGAAATTCCTTCTGCAATACCAATCATTCTAAAACGGTGCAATAACTTTTGCGGTACGAAAATACTCATTGATAATTTTTAATAAGACGATTGAATAGCTATTAATAGTCAATCACCTGTTCTTCCATCACTACAGGCATTTTTCTGAATTCATATTGCTGGTTGCGTAACTGTGGTTCAAAACCTGCTTCCCTTATCGCTTCCTGTATACCCTTACTGGTAAAGCGGTGTGGGGCACCGGCAGCGCTTACTACATTCTCTTCAATCATGATGCTGCCAAAATCATTGGCACCCGCGTTTAAACATAGCTGGGCCGTTTTTTTGCCCACCGTAAGCCAACTGGCCTGTATGTTTTTTACATTCGGCAACATAATGCGGCTCATGGCAATCATGCGAATGTATTCTTCTGCAGTGGTTAAATTATGTACCCCTCTTATTTTGGCCAATAAAGTGTCCACATCCTGAAATGTCCAGGGAATAAAGGCAATAAAGCCTTTGGCATTTTCCGGTTTGCGGCTTTGCACTTCTCTCAATTTTACCAGGTGTTCAAAACGTTCTGTAATGGTTTCCACATGGCCAAACATCATAGTGGCGCTGGTGGTAATATTTATTTTGTGTGCTTCATGCATAATGTCAAGCCACTCCTGGCTACCACATTTCCCCTTGCTGATCAGGCGCCTTACTCTGTCTGTTAGTATTTCTGCCCCGGGTCCTGGTAAACTATCCAAACCTGCATCTCTCAGCGCTATCAACACTTCACGATGTGTGCTTTTTTCCAGCTTGGTAATGTGGGCAACTTCGGGTGGCCCAAGGGTATGCAACTTAATATTGGGGTACAGGCTTTTTAATTCTTTAAAAAGTTGTACATAATAACTTAAACCAAGGTCGGGATGATGGCCACCCTGCAACAACAATTGTTCGCCGCCATAGCGAATGGTTTCATCAATTTTCCTTTTATAAGTTTCAATATCTGTTATGTAGGCGTCGCGATGACCGGGGATGCGGTAAAAATTACAAAATTTGCAATTGGCAATACATACATTGGTAGTATTTATATTTCTGTCAATAATCCAGGTTACTTTGCCATGCGGTACCTGCTTTATCCTTAACTCGTTGGCTATAAACATCAGTTCAGCTAAGGGAGCATTTTCAAATAAATAAACACCTTCAGCTACAGTTAAAAACTCAAAATTCAGTGCTTTTTGATATAATTCGTTTAATTGCATAAAACCATTTGAATAATAAGTAACAAAATTACACCCATTAGGTTGTATATTTAATACAGGTAAAATAATTATGCTCGCCTGGCATCACTTGTACAGTTCGCCATATTGATACTAACTAAAGGTTGCTTGTAAATACCAATTTCAGAAACTCACCAATGCTTGTTATTGGTAAATATCTTTTGAATGTTGAAAAAACTTTGTTTACTTATTGCTGTAATTTTTACAATTAATTGTCATGCACAGGAATTGCTGACGCCGCTTCCTAAGGCAAAATATGTTACCAGGTTTCCGTTTACTCAATTTAGCGGTGGGGTAATGGTTGTAAAAGCCTGCATTAACAATGTAAAAGACTCACTCAATTTTGTATTGGATACCGGAAGTGGTGGCATTTCGCTGGATTCGGCCACAGCAGCGAGATTAAACATATTACTTACGCCATCAGATACCGTAATTACAGGCATGGGCAACAGCCATAAAGTTAGTTTTGCCTTTAATCAAACCCTGAATTTTCCCGGGTTAACTATCGAACGGTTAAATTTTCATATAAACGATTATGAAGTTTTAACCAGCGTTTACGGCGAAAAAATTGACGGTATTATTGGGTATAGTTTTTTTAGACGCTACATTGTAAAAATAAATTTCGATAGTTCAGTGGTGGAGGTGTACAGCCCGGGAGAAATGGAGTATCCTAAATTTGGTACTACATTACATCCCGTTTTTACTACTTTACCCATACAAAACCTTTCTATCAAAGACAGGCGTAAAATGGATTTTAATTTTTATTTTGATACTGGTGCAGGGCTTTGTTTTTTAATGAGTGACCGGTTTTCCAAAGACAGTGGCATCCTGATGCCTAAACGAAAACCACTATTAGTACAGGCAGAGGGAATGGGAGGTAAAATTCAAATGCGGATGACGGTAGTAAAAATGGTACAGGTAGGCCGTTATAAATTCAGGGATGTACCTACTTATTTGTACAGTGATGAATATAATGTAACATCTTACCCCAATGTTGGGGGTTTATTGGGCAATGATTTATTAAGGCGCTTTAACCTTATTATTAATTATCCCCGAAGAGAAATTCATTTGCAGCCCAACAGTCATTTCACAGACCAGTTTGACTATTCCTACACAGGCATGGCTACTTATTTTATTGACGGGAATATCTTGGTAGATGATATTATACCCGGCTCGCCTGCTGAAAAGGCGGGTATTTTAAAAGATGATATTATTATCAGCGTTAATAATAATTTTAGCAACAATATCATGCAATACAAAGATATTTTGCAAACGGAAAGAGAAAGAATAAAAATAATTGTACGCCGCAACGGCGAATTGAAACAACTTTTTATTAAACCAAAAAGTATTTTATAGCAAAAGTTTGTACCAAGTGTACTTAACTTTGCCCTATGATTCAGTATGAGAAATTTACCCTTGATAACGGACTAAGGGTGTTGGTACACCCCGATACAAGCACCCCGATGGTAGTTGTAAATGTTATTTACGATGTAGGTGCTAAGGACGAAAACCCCGAAAAAACAGGCTTTGCTCATTTGTTTGAACACCTGATGTTTGGGGGAAGCATCAACATTCCCACCTACGACGAACCTTTGCAGGTAGCAGGTGGCGAGAACAATGCCTTTACTACGAACGATCTTACGAATTATTATTGCCAGTTGCCTGTCGAAAATATTGAAACAGCTTTTTGGCTGGAAAGCGACCGCATGTTAAGCCTTGCATTTGATGCAAAGAGCCTGGAAGTGCAGCGCAAAGTTGTATGCGAAGAGTTTAAAGAACATTACATCAATAAACCTTATGGCGATGTTTGGCATAAAATGCGGGAGCTGGCCTATGGCAAACATCCTTACCGCTGGATGACCATTGGCAAAGAATTAAAACATGTGGAAGATGCTACTTTACAGGATGTAAAAGATTTTTTTTACAAGCATTACACACCCATCAATGCCATATTGGTAGTGGCAGGTAATGTGACTGCTGATGCGGTGAAAGTATTGGCCGAAAAATGGTTTGGCCCCATCCCATCCGGAACAAAATATAACCGCAACCTACCGGTAGAACCTCCGCAAACAGCGCCCAGAACTACAGAAATAAAAGCCAACGTGCCGATAGATGCATTGTATAAATGCTGGCACATCTGCTCCCGTTTAGATGATCGTTACTACGTTACAGACCTGATAACAGAAATATTAAGTGGCGGTGGTTCATCCCGCTTATTTCAGGCATTGGTGAAAGAAAAGCAATTGTTCAGTAATATTGAATGCTCTCACTCGGGTAGTACAGATGCAGGTTTGCTAAGTATAGAAGGTAAACTGGTAAAAGGTGTACAAATGAAGGATGCAGAAGCTGCCCTGATGGAAGAAATTTATACCCTTCAGCAAAAAGGCATCACAG
>JAYUBR010000558.1:0-1622 GCA_043740775.1 Ferruginibacter sp.
GCCCAAAAAAAATGGAGTGAAATCTCAAAAGGTACTTACAATATTGTAAAAAACCCAAATGGTCAAACCTTGGGATATTCAGCTTCTTCGGGAGTTAAAATATTGACAGTTAATAGTTTAGCTTTTAAAGATTTGAATAAAAATGGCAAATTAGACAAATTTGAAGATTGGCGTTTACCATATCAGGTGCGGGCAAAAGATTTAGCAACAAAACTTACCGTGGAAGAAATTGCAGGCTTGATGCTTTACTCGGCTCACCAATCTATTCCTGCACGGACGGGAGGATATTTTGCAGGAACATATAATGGAAAACAATTTGTAAAAGGTGAAACCGACCCAAGCGATTTGACCGACCAACAAAAGAAATTTTTGCAAGAAGATAACCTTCGTCATGTGTTATTAACAACCGTACAAAGCCCTGAAATAGCGGCTCAATGGAATAATAAATTACAAGCATTTTGTGAAAGTTTAGGCAAAGGAATTCCTGCTAATAATAGTTCAGACCCACGCCACAGCACAATTGCAAGGGCAGAATTCGATGCGGCTTCAGGTGGAGAAATTTCGATGTGGCCAAGTTCATTAGGTATGGCAGCTACTTTTGACCCAGCTTTGATAGAAAAATTTGGAAAGATTGCTGCCGCCGAATACCGGGCTTTAGGCATTACCACAGCCCTTTCGCCACAAGTAGATATTGCCACTGATCCTCGTTGGGCAAGATTTAATGGTACTTTTGGTGAAAGTCCCTTACTCTCAGCAGCCATGGCACAAGCCTATTGCGATGGTTTTCAATCAAATGCTTGGGGTTTGAAAAGTGTAAATGTGATGGTAAAACATTGGCCTGGTGGTGGCTCTGGCGAGGCAGGACGCGATGCCCATTTTGCCTATGGAAAATATGCGGTGTATCCTGGTAATAATTTTGAAGCACACATGATACCCTTTTTGCAAGGAGCATTTAATCTAAAAGGTCAAACCAAAATGGCTTCGGCAGTGATGCCATATTATACTATTTCCTGGAATCAGGATACCAATAATGGTGAAAATGTAGGCAATAGCTATAACAAATACATTATCAACGATTTATTGCGTACCAAATACAAATATGACGGTGTAGTTTGTACTGATTGGGGTATTACAAAACAACACACCGTAATGGATTCAATGGAGGGAAAACCCTGGGGGGTAGAAAACCTCACAGTAGGAGAACGACACTATAAAGCCTTAATGGCTGGCGTAGACCAATTTGGCGGTAATAATGATGTAAGACCTGTAATGGAAGCCTACGCTTTGGGCGTAAAAGAACATGGCGAAGCTAAGATGAGAGCAAGAATGGAAAGTTCGGCGGTACGATTGTTACAAAATATTTTCAGAGTAGGTATTTTTGAAAATCCTTATTTAGATACACAAGAAACAAAAGCGATAGTTGGCAAACCCGAATACATGAAGGCGGGTTATGAGGCACAATTGAGATCTGTTGTTTTATTAAAAAATCAAGGTAATATTCTTCCTATTACGTCCAAAAAAACGGTTTATGTACCAAAAAGATTTGTAGCAGCCAGTCGAAATTTCTTAGGTATGGAAACCCCAGCCTCTACAGACTATCCTGTGAGTTTGGATTTGGTTAA
>JAYUBR010000559.1:0-1621 GCA_043740775.1 Ferruginibacter sp.
ACTTCCACTTTATACTCTTTAGAAACAGTGGTAAGGTTTTCCTTGGCTTTATAAATACCCCAATTAGCCATCAAATAGCCACCATCTTTTGTTCCATCAGAAAAACCGAGCATAATGGTTTGGTTTTTATTTCTGTTGGCAAGATGTACTTCGTATACCTCGTTACCATACAGTTGTTTCATTACGCCTGCTGCATTCTGCAGGTCATCTACTGTTTCAAACAACGGTATTATATCAATGCTGAGCGCTTCTTTCTTCCATCCGCATAATAAAAACAAACCATATACTTCCAATACATTCAGTGCGCTGCTACACTGACTGATAATGTAACGGTTACAACCTGCTTCTCCATTAAAATCCTGTATGGTTTTGATAGCTTTGATGGTGGCTATGGTATCGGCCACTAATGGGTCATCAAAAATTTCTTCACCAAGTGAAACGTTGATATTGGTAAGAATATTTATTTTTTCTTCCGCAGAAAGGCTGCCATAATTCACCGGCAAATAGCCGGATTTTTTTGCAATGGCTTCCAGTACCGTGTTGTGTACAGTGCTTTCCTGGCGTATGTCAAGCGAGGCAAAATGTAAACCGAACACATTTATTTTATTAATGAAATTATCTACCAGGTAAAGAAACAAACCATTGTGTTTGTAAATTAATATTTCCCTTATTTTATCCAACGCATCAAGAATGTACTGTTTATTTAATGCAGTACGCTGGCCGGGAATAAAAATATTATTGTACATTTCTGTTTCCAAATCCACCAGAATGGTATCCACTCCTTCAAAAGTTAACCGGCGTTTAATACGCCTTATTTCTAAGTAATAGGATTTTATAATACTGCCTCTTAATGCATCGGCAACTTTTAAGGTTGTGCCAACTCTAACAAAAGGATTGCCATCCCGGTCGCCACCGGGCCAAAACCCCATGGTAATCACGGGGCGATTAGCGTCAACAGCATTCGGAAACTGGGAATTTAAAAAAGACATAATTCTTCCGGTTGCGGCATAGAAAACATTTTCAAGATACCATACCAGGTTCAGCGCCTCATCGTAAGGGGTGGGTTTTTGTTTTTTGAAAAAAGGTGTTTTCCCCAACTGCTGCAGATACATATTAATTTGTGCGGCATTGTTTGTCATCAACGCTTTTGATAAATCGTTAATGATGCCCAACACAGAGCCAGGGTAAAATTGTGTTGGATGTGCAGTCAATACCAGTCTTACCGAAAAGTTTTTTAGTTTGGCAGAAAGTTCCTCCTCTTTATTGTTTTGTAATACTTCACTTTCCAGGTGCTTTAGTGTACCAACGCCACCCATGTCATTTACTTCTTTAAAAGAAGCATCTTCCAAAGCATCAAATAGTACTACCTGTCTTTCTATATATTGAATAAACCTAAACAACAGGTCAAGCCTTTCCTGTGGCTGTTTGTAAGTGGTTTGCTTGTTAAAAAATTCTTCAATAATTTCAACAGGGCTTTGTTTTTTACGGTATCCTTCTTCGCAATTATTTTGTAACAACGATAGCAGAATACCCGTTTTTTCAATACGGTGAAAAGGAAGGGAAGTGAAGAGGCTATTGTATAATTGAAATTTTATTCCAACTAAATTCTTAAAATGCTGCA
>JAYUBR010000560.1:0-1621 GCA_043740775.1 Ferruginibacter sp.
ATGAAAGGACTTTTATTGTATTCCTTCATTGCGTTGTTGTACCTGGCTTGTTCTGCTATCTATAAATATTTTCGCTCCAATGATTAGGGCAGGTATAGCAATTGATTTGAAGAGAATTGGAAGATGAAAAAAAGATGTAACCGTGCACCAGATTAAATAAAATTACTCCACAAAAAATCAACGAATGTCAAACGAAGTCTCCATAAAAACCGTGGTAAGTGCAGCCGATTTTTTAGCAGCAAAAACTTTGATTCTTGAATATGTAGAATGGCTTGGGATGGACCTGTCTTTTCAAAATTTTGACAAGGAAATAGAAACCTTGCAGGAAATGTATGGTCCGTTAAACGGAGGTTTGTTTATAGCAATCAGCAATGGCAAACCAGTTGGAGTGGCGGGTGTAAGAAGATTTGCTGACAAGGTGTGTGAAGTAAAAAGAATGTTTGTACAACCAGGCAGCCGGGGTTTGGGAATAGGAAAATTGTTGCTGACTGAATGTATTGAAAAAGCAAAAAGCCTGTCGTATGAATCTATTAAACTCGACACGGCTGACTTTATGAAACCGGCAATAAAACTTTATACCGATCATGGTTTTGGTGAAATACCGGCTTACCGGCACAACCCTCACGAAGCAGCAAGGTACTTTGAATTGGTGCTGTAGTGTTGCAAATGCAGATGTTGCGAAATCCTGTAACTGCAATACCTTGTAACACTTTTCATAGCTGCATTTTTCTCAATGGCTTTGCTTACCTGGTGAAGATGCTGTAAGCAAAGAGTTGCGGCTCCACAGGCACGCTGTTAAAAGGCCACAGCCTCCTTATTATACCTGCCCCTGTATTCCAAAGGCGACATGCCGGTGATTTTTCTAAATACTTCACGAAACGCTTTCACATCCGAATAACCAACTTCATACATCACTTCATTGATTGTTTTACGGCTTGTCTCCAATGCTTTTTTTGCTGATTCAATTTTTACCCGCTGCGAATATTCAACCGGTGTATTGCCGGTGGCTTTGATAAATCTTCTGTCAAAGTTTCGCCGGCCGACGGCAAATCTGGAAGATAGATGTTCAACAGATATTTTTTCATGCAGCTTACTTTCAATGTAGCATTGTGCCTGTTGAATCATTTCATCCCCATGCAATTTCTGTCCTGTAAATATGGTGAATGCGGACTGGCTATTCCTGTCCATTTCAATCTGAAATACTTTGGAACAAAAGATGGCTGTTTGCCTGTCGTAATATTTCTCTATTAAATAAATTATTAGGTTAAGAAAAGAGTAAGCGCCACCATTGGTGTAAATTCCATTTTCATCAGTGATTAATTGATCCGTTTGTAAATTTACTTTTGGAAACATGGTTCTGAAATTATCCGCCGCAGCCCAATGTGTAGAGCAGCTTTTTCCATCCAGCAAACCTGATGATGCCAGCATAAATGCACCAGTGCAAATGCTTGGTATTTCAGCACCTTGTTTATATTGTTGTTCAATCCAGTCAATCAGCAATTGGTTTCCCTTTACTGCTTTTTGATAGTTATGATTTAATGAAGGAATAATGATGAGATTGGTTTTTGTTATTGAGGAGATGTGGGTATGTGGCTTCACTGTAAACAAGCCGTCATAAAAC
>JAYUBR010000561.1:0-5562 GCA_043740775.1 Ferruginibacter sp.
TTAAGTGATGTTCCTCATGCATTAAAAGGATACCAGGCAGATATAGATGGCGCAAACCGGTACACAGGGCAAAACTATGAAGAACGTGGCCGCACAACTTTGGCGTATCGGGGTCAAAAAGTAATTGTAAAACCGCTTGACAATACAAGCCAGCCTGCATCTTTAAAGGGGCATATTAAAAACAATGCATGGACCGAAACCATTGTAACAGCATCGTTAGGTGATGCGGATTCACTAAAGTCTAAAATTAAAACTGATGGGTGGAATACTTGTCGCCTGGTAATAAAAGGCAATCGCCTGCAACACTATGTAAATGGTATTTTAATGAGTGATGTAACCGATAATGATACCATTAATGGTAAATCAGATGGATTGCTGGGTGTACAGGTACATGTTGTCCCACCAATGAAAGTAGCATATCGAAACATTATGCTAAAGCAATAAGTTTTTTATTAACCATATTATTTTGAAGTAGTACCTCTTTGTATAAATTAAAAGCAAATGAACAGAACTATAATATGCCTCATGGTGCTATCTGCCTTGCCGCTGCTCTCGGCTCAACCCCATCCTGAACTGAAATTCCGGAAGCAGATGATTGCGGCTGAAAGTTTTGAATCGGTGGGTGTATTTGATGTTAATGACGATCATGTTTTAGATATTGTATCTGGCAGTTACTGGTATGAAGGGCCATTATTTTTGAATCGGCACTTTATAGGTCAGGTAAAAAGAGTGGGTGAATATTATGACGATTTCTCAACCATCCCAATGGATGTAAATGGTGATGGGAAAATGGATTTTATAACAGGTGGCTGGTTTGATGCCACCCTTCGCTGGAGAGAAAACCCAGGGAATGACCAGGAGTGGAAGCTACATGATATTGCAGTAACCGGAAATATAGAAACCTCCCGTGCCTGGGATGTTGACGGAGATGGCTTTGATGAAATTGTACCCAATACACCGGGCAAAGCGCTTGCGTATTATACTTTGTTACGTGATAAAAACGGTAAATCAACAGGTCAGTTTTCAAGAACACAGGTAATTGAAAAACACGGACACGGACTGGGTTTTGGTGATATTAATGGAGATGGACGGGGAGATTTTGTTGTTTCAAATGGTTGGCTGGAGGCACCTGATGACCGCAACAATAAACCCTGGAAACTTCATCCTGATTTTGATTTGGGAGATGCAGGTATTCCAATTATTGTTGCAGATGTAAACCATGATAATTTAAATGATTTGATTGTAGGGCAGGGCCATGGTTATGGACTTGACTGGTATCAACAGAAGCGTGACGGGAAATTAATTAGTTTTGTAAAACATGCGATTGATCCTTTCAACGCACAATATCACACAATGGCCTGGGTTGATATAGATAATGATGGAGAGATGGAATTAATTACCGGCAAGCGTTACCGGGCACACAATGGTAATAATCCGGGTGATAATGATTCCCCTTCACTTTATTATTTTAAATGGAACGGAGAATCGTTTACCAAAAATGTAATTAGTTATGGTCCGCTGGGCGAAGGGAAGGGAACAGGTGTATTTTTTTCCATTGCAGATTTACACAATACAGGAAGAAAGGATATTATTGTAGCAGGTAAAGATGGGCTGTATGTTTTTTTTAATACTGCTCCATAATTTGTTTAATTGTAACTTATAGTTTGTAGTTTAGAAGTGCCAGTCAACGTTTCACAAAAAATTTTAACCGGCAATAGTGTAAAAGGACGCTTCCCGGAATTATAAAATCTGTTTGGGTTTAAAAATCTTTAAAATTTAATTGTACTATGCGTAGAAATTGGAATCAACACCTTAGTTTATTGTTTGCGCTTATGCTTGTAGCAGGCGTTTCCTGTAAAAGCCCTCAGGCACCAGTAGTAGTAAAAATCCCCTCCGATCCCAAAGTAGCCAATCTTAAATTGCCCGAAGGATTTCATGCCGAACATTTATACAGCCCCGGCGTAAACGAACAGGGCTCCTGGGTTGCGATGACCTTTGATGACAAGGGCCGGATGATTGCATCTGACCAATTCGGTAATTTATACCGCATCACTATTCCTCCTGTTGGATTTGATACTACAAAATCAAAAACCAAAGTAGAAAAACTGGAAATTAAAATTGCAGGCGATACTTCAAAATCAAAAATGGGCTTTGCACATGGTTTGTTGTACGCTTTTAACAGCCTGTATGTAATGGTAAATGATGAAGGCGATACTACACTTTCAAGGGGCAGCGGGCTTTATCGTTTGCAGGATACCAATGGAGACGATCAGTTTGATAAAGTAACTTTATTAAAATCTTTGAAAGGATCCGGAGAACATGGCCCTCATAGTATTGTATTGTCGCCGGATAAAAAATCCATTTATGTTATTGCCGGAAATTTTACCAACATGCCTAAAATGGATATTTATAAATCTCCACCTGCAAACAGGCAAATTGACAATCTGATGCCTTTAGTCAGAGATCCAAACGGGCATGATAATTCTGTAAATACACATGGCGGATGGATAGCTCATGTGGATTCAACAGGGTCTCATTGGGAATTAATCAGCTCAGGATTTAGAAATCCATTTGACCTGACCTTTAACGATGCAGGCGATATGTTCACGTACGATTCGGATATGGAATGGGACTTCGGTCTTCCATGGTATCGTCCTACCCGTATTTGCCATGTAACAAGCGGTAGCGAATTTGGCTGGCGGCCGGGAACGGATAAATGGTCTCCTGCATATCCTGATAATTTACCCCCTGTATTAAATGTCGGGCAGGGATCTCCTACCAGTTTTTTTAGTGGGCAAAATGCACACTTTCCGGAAACCTATCGCAGGTCATTATTTGCCTTTGACTGGAGTTTTGGAATTATTTATGCCATTCATCTTACGCCCGATGCATCCTCCTACAAAGGGGAAGGCGAAGAATTTATTTCTGGTTCGCCTTTACCTTTAACAGACGGTATTATAGGTCCGGATGGGGCACTTTATTTTCTTACCGGTGGCCGCAAGCTCGAGTCAGATCTTTACCGGGTTTATTATGAAGATAATACTAAGAATACTGAAAAACTTACTACTGTAGAACTCAGTGAGGAACAAAAAATCAGAAGAAAACTAGAAGAATATCATGGAGAAGCAAACGCCGGTGCTGTAGATTTTGCATGGCCTTATTTGAAACATACCGATAGGTTTATACGCTTTGCCGCAAGGATTGCTGTAGAGAATCAACCAGTAAGCCAATGGCAGGAGAAGACCCTCAATGAAAAAGATCCGGTGATTTTAACGCAGGCAATTATTGCCCTTGCACGCCTGGGCAATTCCAATTTAAAAGAACAAGCACTTAAATCACTGATGAGTGTTGATTTTAACCAGCTTTCCGAATCGCAAAAAATTGATATTCTGCGGGCTTTTGAACTGGTTATCTCCCGAATGGGAAAACCTGGCGCTGAGGTAAATACACAGGTTGCAACTTATCTTAACCCCCAATATCCTGCCCAAAGCAATGAACTAAACCGGGAACTAAGTAAGGTGTTGATTTACATAAATGCACCCCAGGCAGTAGAGAAAACCATGGCTTTGCTGGCTACTGCAAAAGATGATAATACCGGGCAAAATACTGTTACCCAGTCTTCTGATCTTATTCTTCGAAACCCACAGTACGGAATAGATATTGCCATGATGCTTGCAAATGTGCCTCCTGCTCAGCAAACATTTTATGCAACTGTATTAAGTAATACTAAAACAGGCTGGACACCCGAACTGCAGGATAGTTATTTCAAGTGGTATTATAAAGCCTTTAGTTTTAAAGGCGGGCATAGTTTTGTTGGGTTTATTGATAAAATAAGAAAAGGTGCACTGTCTAAAGTCTCTAAAAACCGGTTTAAATATTTCAATACCCTTTCCGGCGATTCTATTGTTGAGCGTTCCGGAAATGATTTAGCCAATACAGTTAAGCAGCCAAAGGGCCCGGGCAGAACATGGACGATGAAAGAATCTGTGCCTATGGCAGATAGTGGCATTGCAAACCGCAATTTTGAAACAGGCAAAGCAATGTTTACTGCTTCACATTGTATGTCATGCCACAACATGCGTGGCGAAGGGGGAGTCATTGGTCCCGATCTCACAAATGTTGGTACCCGTTTTTCCTATAAAGATATGCTTGAGGCTACTATTGAACCTAGTAAAACAATTTCAGATCAGTTTGCTGCTACTATTTTTTATTTAAAAGAAGGAAGTTCCATAGTAGGAAGATTGATTAGCCAGGACGCTGACAAATACATTATTTCCCAAAACCCATTTGCGCCACAAACAACCAGGGAAATACTGAAGAAGGATGTTGTACGTACAAATGTTTCTGATGTTTCGCTGATGCCTGCGGGAATGATTAACGATTTAAACGCAGAAGAATTAAAAGACCTGTTAGCGTATCTCAAATCAGGGGGAGATAAAAATAATGAAGTATTTAAACCTAAAAAATAGCAATGGGCCATCAGCCTGCAGCTAAAAAAAGAGCCACTAAATTTGAAAGATAAAAGCTGGGATAACAAAATATCAAATCCTGCACAATTAGGAGGGATAGAAACTTCTGTTCTTGATAATGGCTCAGGAAGAGGCACCCGTATTGCATGGATCAATACAGGCACAGGTTTGCGGTACAAAATTGTTATTGACCGGGCGATGGATATTGCGGATGCTTTTTACAATCAACATAGCCTTGCATGGCTAAGCCAGTTGGGAATTACGGCACCTCAACCATTTTCAAACAAAGAGGTTGACTGGATTAAAACCTTTGGAGGAGGATTGCTGGTTACCTGTGGCCTTGACCATATTGGTGGCCCGGAGCAGGATGAATTTGGCGAACGGGGGCTTCATGGTCCGGTAAGCAATATTGCAGCAGAAATAGAATCCATTATTCAGCCAGATCCCTTATCCGGCAAAATGGATATGTGTATTGTTGGAAGGATAAAACAAACGCAGCCATTGGGTATCCAACTGGAATTAAAGCGTACAATTTCAGCAACATTGGGCCAGGCCGCCATCCGGATACATGATGAGGTGATTAACCGGGGTAATGTTTCAGCACCGCACATGCTGCTTTATCATTTCAATTTTGGCTGGCCATTGGTGAATGAAGGAACAGAAATTATCTGGGACGGAACGTGGAATCCACGTGAAACAGGCGCTGCCAATAAAATATTCAAAACAGGGAAAAACTTCCACCAATGTCTTGCTCCATTTGATGAGCATAATGGCAACGGGGAGGAAGCAGTTTTTATTGATATAACTGCAAATGCTTCGGGTGAATGTATCTGTGGTTTGCACAATCCTGCCATCGGAATTGCGGTTGTTTTAAAGTTTCAAAAATTGCAGTTGCCCTGGCTAACCAACTGGCAACACTGGGGTAAAGGAGAATATGTTACCGGGCTTGAACCCGGAACAAATCCTCCCATCGGCCAGTCAAGTGCAAGACAGAAAAATGAACTGTTGTTTATTGCGCCGGGAGAAAGCAGGTTGTATGATGTAGAGCTGGAAGTATTAAACAATAAAGAAAGCATTCACAATTTTTTAATAA
>JAYUBR010000562.1:0-1620 GCA_043740775.1 Ferruginibacter sp.
CCTGCAACTATTCCACTATGGTATTTTAATGATAGTACTGGTTTGTGGAAACAAGAAGGCAGCGCTGTAAAAACTGGGGACAGCTATATTGGAACTGTAGCTCACTTTAGTTTTTGGAACTGTGATGATCCGTATGAGTATGTAAAAATTAAAGCGCATGTTGTAAATAATGCTGGGTTGCCTGTGGTATCTACAAAAGTGCAAATAACTGCTGCCAGTGGCGCTTATGCGTATGATTATACAGATAACAATGGTTATGTAGATGGGTTTGTACCTAAAAATCAAGTACTCGTTTTACAAGTATTAAACACTTGCGGATTGCCTGCGTATTCTGCTAATATTGGTCCATTTAACGTACTTACAGATATTGGCAATATAACCATTACGCAAAATACAACAACCATATACGGAACTGCTGTAAGCTGCAGCAACACTGCTGTTACAGATGGATATGTGCAAGTAACATTAAATGGCTCTATAGGATTTGCCGGGATAATAAATGGCAATTTTAGTTACACATTTTTAAACTGCAATGGCAGCACTACCGTACAATTATTGGCTGTAGATAACGGAACATTGAAACAGGGAAATAATATTACCGTGAACCTTGCGAGCAATAATGTAAATGCAGGTGTACTTATCGCATGTGGCGTATCAGCAAATACATTTTTTACTATTTCAATAAACGGCGCATTGCTTTCTGCCAACACATCAGAATACAGCAGACATGGCTGGAGAGATACATCTTACATTGATTCTGCAAAATGCGACTATATATATGCTGCTTATGATACGAGTTTAACTAAATATCTCTACGCAGCTTTTCATCTTCCTGTCAATCAGGTTTTTTCAGTACCATCAAGTTTTAATTTTTCAAGTATAGGATATAGTGGGATGAACGGCGCCGGAGAAGAAGTTGGATTGACCCCCTTAACTCCAAGTCAAACAATAAGCTTTACTGAATATGGGCTACAAGGACAATTTATTGCGGGGAACTTTACAGGACAATTGATAAGAGACAGATATATTAATGGCCAAAGTTTAGTTGATACAGTAAATACAGTTTTAAATTTTAGAGTAAGGCATGTTTCACCCCCATTTTAATTTAAAAAATTATAGAAAAACCGGAAAGCAAATTCCGGTTTTTTTATTTTAAAACTCCATACTACAATTAACCCACTCCGCATCAAACTTTACCCCTTCAAACTTTTTATAAAAATTAATAGCAGGTTCATTCCAGTCTAATACCTGCCATACAAGTCCGCTGTATTTTTTTTGTTTGCATTCTTCTATCAATGCATCAAACAATAATTTTCCTATATTTTTTCCACGCATATTTTCTGTAACCAACAAATCTTCTAAGTACATGCGTTGTCCTTTCCATGTGCTGTAGCGTGTGTAGTAAAGTGCGAAGGCGATTACATCCCCTCGAACCTCAGCCCCAGCCCCTCCTATCCTCCCCGGAGAAGCCCCCTCTATCTCCCCCAAAGGGGAAGAAATGGAGAAGATTGTTTAGAAGAGTATTTTTTTTGTGTAAACAAAATTTGTTTTTCAATCAGCTTCATTGGCTACGCATCTTTCAATCATCAAACCTTATTGCTTTTTTGTGCGGCAAAAGTA
>JAYUBR010000563.1:0-1619 GCA_043740775.1 Ferruginibacter sp.
AAAACAGCCGAGGTATAAGGTTGTAAAGTTATCGAACCATTATACACAGTACTATCTACCCCGATATAAATTGCATCAAGCGTGATGGTTTTAGATACATTGGACGCATTGTATTCAAAGCGTTGCGTTGATAAAGTATTGGCAGGGGCTAACAAAGAATGTACATCTAAACCGGTATAGGATTTCCAGGTTGCAAAATCAGCATGTGGAGGAAACGTAAATACTCCCCCAATAGTTGCGGCGTAGTACCAGTAAAATGGTGTGGGACTTGGGAAATTATAATAGTTACTATCGATAGCTCCCAATAGCTGTAATGATTGTTGTATAGTTTTTGCAACAGGTGTAGTGGTAGTATTCAATCCCGTATGGGTGTGCAAGACTGTTATTTGGTCTGGCAAAGTATTAAAAACAATATTTTTTTTGAAAGAAAAATTAGATATACTGTCATTATATTGCCTTCCAACATACCAGCCACTTGCTGCATACACCGTATTATTTTGTACATTAATATCTTTGGGAGAATTAAAGAATAAACCGAAACCAGTACCCCTAATATTCGCTATGCTGTTATTGGTAATGGAAATTCCTCTTCCACCACCATCTATATATATACCATGTGCATCTGTAACTTCAGCATTTCCTTCAGGAGCGCTGATACCATTTAAAATGATGTTGTTTTTGATAACTCTTTTTGTATTAGATGTGCTGAATGTGTAAATACCACCGCCGTCATCCCGGTTTGCACAATAATAATTTATATAATTACTATCTACTGTTATACTTGTTCCGTCAAAATGAATCGCAATGTAACCTGTACTATCAATAATGTTTTTACGGATTATTGCAGTATTACTAACACCCACATAAATTCCATTGCAGTCGGCAGGATCGTAAAAGCTACCCATGCCTTTAAACATACCGGTATTCTTTATGATATTGTTTGATACAATCACATTGTTCGCAGGAGCACGAACATCAATTGCACCGCAAAGGGAATTGTTTATGGTATTACCGTCTATTAAAGTATTAAAGGCATACCATCCAAATATCGCCTTGGCACCGCTATTACTGATAGTACAATTTAAAATTGAAATATTAGTATTATCATTAAAGAAGACGGCTGCCCGGTTTGCTCCAACCAGGTTAAGATTATTTATGGTAATGTATCCTTTATTGCCGATGTTTATAAGAGTATCTAAAGAGCTTGCTTTAATGATGTATGATGCCGGATCAGCCACGCCAAAATACATCTTCATCACTTTTACCGTGGAATCATAAAACCATTCTCCGAACTTATCAAGCGTTCTTGCATCTCTTTGAATGAATAACCCAAATCCAACACCTGCTGGTGTTTCTGGGGCTGGTGTGCTTGCATTTCTTGGATTGATTGTCAAAATAGTCTGAGCATAGGTAACAGTACCACTCGATTGGGCAGTTATTCTGTTTCTTTCTATTACGTAAGCTCTTTTTCTTGCTACAACTTCTGCACCGGTCCAGTTTGTCGCTGCTAAATCAGAACAGGTAAATTGATTATTGCCATTAAATGCTGTACAGGTTAAGTAACCTCCGCCAGCAGCATCAGCATTGGGATATCGGCCAACTTCCTGTGGTACATCATT
>JAYUBR010000564.1:0-1617 GCA_043740775.1 Ferruginibacter sp.
CGCCTAACGTATGGCCAAAATAACCTTTAAGGCTATTTACAGGTACCTGTTGCAGGCCGGCTAATGTAATTGCATTGGCTTCCATTTCATCATTGTAAAGGGTGGCAGTACCATGCGCCGAAATAAAATCAATTGCTGATGTGGCAACATCCGCATCATTCATGGCTTTGGCAATGGCAAAATTCAACTCTTCTCCTGTTCGGGAAGGGCCGGAAATATGGTTGGCATCATTACTAACCGAACCACCGGAAATCGTTATTACCTGTTCCTTTTTTTTATCAGATGAGAGTATGATGGTTCCTGCACCCTCCCCTAAATTTATTCCGTTTCTGCCAGCATCAAATGGTTTACATGGCTCATTACTGATAGCCTGAAAAGATTGAAAACCGGATAAAATAAATTTTGAGATAACATCAGCGCCTGCAATCACTGCATGTTGATATTGGCCCGATTGAATCAAACGCATGCCGGTAATAATTGCCAGCAAACCAGAAATACAGGCATTCGAAATTACAATGGGCTTATTGGCAAACCCAAAATATTCCGCTACTAACTTTGCCGAAGTTTGTAGTGAAATTCTGTCTTTTAAATCGTTGTTATAAGCTGCTGTTTCAAGTAAACTTATATTTCCTTTTGTAGAAGAAATGATGAGTACTGTTTTTTTATCTCCGGTGTTGATATCAGTTTTTTGTAAGGCATCGTTTATTGAAGCAATCAGTAATTTTTCAAATTTTGTATACGTTTGCGTGGCTGGCTCTTTAAAAAAAACCTCCCCATCATTAAATAACGAAGCATAAAAAGGATGTTCGGAAAGCAAGGCATTCTCTTGCTTTTTTATACCTGAAACGGATTGCTTAAACAGCTCAAAATTACCTGAAGCCGTTAATCCTATTGGAGATAAAATATTATCTGAAACTACAAAAACATCTTTCATTATTTTTTTAATTAAACAAGGTCATTCCTCTTTTTCCAGTCTTCAAAAAATGGCGGATTGGTTAATTGAAGCGTGGAAGAATCCCTTTCTAAAAAAACCTGTACAGAAGAACCTGTTGCTACCAGTTCATTCGTTACCGCATTAAACAGGCGGTAAGTAAATTTCATTTTTGCGGCTTCGCAGGGCATATAATTTGTTTCTACAATAACGCTGTCCCCATATCGTAAAGAACGTTTATAATCGCAATGCAAACTTACAATAGGAATTACAAAACCTTGTTTATACACTTCAAGATATCCGAGGCCGTGTATGTTTCCAAAGGCTTCCCTTCCATCTTCAAAGTATCGGATGTAATGTCCGTGCCAAACAATCCCCAGTGGATCTGCCTCATTAAAACGAACCTGTATTTTAGTTCTGCTGTTCAATTCATTTTTCATACATTCATGCTTATCAGCCGCCGTATTTTGCCTGCCACTCTTTGTATTTGCTGTCTTCAATATCATCTAACAGGTTCTTTATTGTAGAAGCCCAATAATTGCGAAAGCCAATTCCTCCTTTTCCTTTACTTACCATCCGCTCCGTCATCAAAACCTTTTTTGTTTTCATGTCAATTAATGTAACCCAAACAGCAGCATCCCCTTTTTTATCCATTTTACGAAACGACTCCATTACAAATAATAAAC
>JAYUBR010000565.1:0-1615 GCA_043740775.1 Ferruginibacter sp.
ATAGTTGCCGGTATAAATTTTAATTTTCTGTTTATCCACATCCGCCACATGTGTACAAACCGCATCTAAAAAGTGACGGTCATGGCTCACTACCAGTACAATATTCTGGTAATCGGCTAAAAAGTTTTCCAGCCAACTGATGGTTTCCACATCCAGGTTATTGGTAGGTTCATCCAGTAATAATATGTCGGGGTTACCAAACAGCGCCTGTGCAAGCAAGACCCTTACTTTAATATTGCCGCCAATATCCTTCATCATCATCTGGTGCATTTCTTCTTTTACGCCCAGCTCATTTAAAAATTGGGCGGCATCGCTTTCTGCGGTATAACCACCCATTTCACCAAATTCATGTTCCAGTTCCCCTGCCTTCATACCATCGGCTTCGGTAAAATCTTCCTTCAGGTAAATGGCATCTTTTTCAATCATCAGATCCCACATTTTTTTATGGCCCATCATCACGGTATGCAATACAGATATTTCATCAAACCCAAAATGATCCTGCCTTAGCACGGCCATGCGTTCGCCGGGGGTAATACTCACGGTGCCTTTATTGGGTTCAATTTCGCCACTCAATATCTTAATAAAAGTAGATTTACCAGCACCATTGGCACCGATAACACCATAACAATTCCCTTTTACAAAAGAGATATTAACTTCATCAAACAAAACCCTTTTGCCATAGGCCAGGGTTACATTATTTACACTTATCATAATTTTAAAATGGGCGCAAAGATAGTGGATAATGAATAATTTTTAAATGGATAATTGATTAATTAATAATTGATAATTAATAATTAATAATCTTGGCAAACATCGGGTAGTATATGGAGATTTCATGTGTAGATTTCTTCGCAAATAGCTTTAAATCAAGTGCCAAAAGATTAATAAACCGGCTTTCATCTTTTGATTTCAAATGCCATTTTTATAAAAAAGTTATTAATCCAATTCCGAACAATTATCCATTAATCAATTATCCATTAAAAGTTATCCATTAATCAATTATCCATTAAAAGTTATCCATTATTTTTGCAGTATGTCAATTGTAAATACAATCAAATTAACCGTAACAGCAGCGTTATCTGCATTGTACAATCATCCTTTTACAGAAAAAGATTTCCAGATCAATAAAACCAAACCGGAATTTGAAGGAGATTATACCATCGTGATGTTTTCGCTTGTAAAATCCCTGAAAACATCGCCGGAGGTAATTGGTGATGCGCTGGGAGGTTATCTGGTTCAAAACCATCCTGAATTGTTTTCTGATTTTAATATCATCAAAGGCTTTTTAAACCTCTCTATACCTGATACTTTTTGGAGCGGCCTGCTGCAAAAAAATTATGCGGATGCAGACTATGGTAAAAAAGTAAAAAATGGTAAAAAGGTAATGGTAGAATATTCTTCTCCCAACACCAACAAACCTTTACACCTGGGCCATTTAAGAAATAATTTTTTGGGATGGAGTGTTGCTGAAATTTATAAAGCCAGTGGATACGACGTTATAAAAAGCTGCATTGTAAACGACCGGGGAATTCACATTTGCAAAAGCATGATTGCCTGGCAGAAATATGCCAATGGCGCAACACCAGAATCTACAGGCATAAAAGGCGATCATTTG
>JAYUBR010000566.1:0-1611 GCA_043740775.1 Ferruginibacter sp.
TTGTTGCCAGCAACGCAAGTGCAGGTGCCAGTTATCAGTGGCTGGATAACAAGCCAAACAGCGGAAACAATTTTTACCGTATTCGCAGCAATGATGAAAACGGGCAATATACCTACAGTGACATTGCCAAGGTGCAGGTAAACGGTAAAAAAGGCATTCAGGTAACCCCAATGTTTATCACCAATCAACGTTTTACATTATTTTTGAATGATGTAGCGGCAGGTAGTTATAATTTGTTACTCACCAATACATCGGGTCAGCAGGTATATCAAAAGATAATTAAAAATGCAGGAGGCTACAATAGCCTGCAAATAGATTTGGGCAAAGTATACATTGCAGCAGGTATTTATAATTTATCTGTAAGTAATGCCAGAGGAGTTAAGGAAAACTTCAGGTTGGTAATTAATAATTAGAAAAATAAAAACAATATTTAAACATGCAATGTAAAAAGCGTCTTATAAAAGGCTTATTTGCACTCTTATTAACGTTATTCGCTACTTCATTGGCAATAGCCCAAGGCCCTGGTGGCGTGATAGATCCAAATCCTGATGTACCCCTGGAGGGGGGCGATATTTTGTTATTGGCGATGGGCGCAGGGTATGTTATCATAAAACTGTGGCAGTACCAGCACAAAAAGAAATCGCAGCAGCAGGATATTCAATAAGTAAAAAGTAGTAAAATAAGGAAAATGCTTAAAAGGTTTTGCGTAAATCAAAACCTTTTTTCAATGTTGATAGGCCTGTACAGTAACTGTTACCTGGCCACATAAACGGAGCCGGACTATTGTTTCTTTTTACAGCTATCAAGCTATCAAATAAAATTAAAACCAAACAGCAGTAACCCTTTACCTAAATTATTTATAAGCATGGCATGTACCTGGCCCTCATTGTAAAGATATCCCCGGCCTGTTTTGCTGCCTTGTATGATTTTCCATTTTCTCCAATTGTACAATGTGTTATCGGTTACTTTAAAAAGCAGTTTCATATCCTGTGCATCTAGCCATTTATTGGATAATGCGGATGCGGGCACCGGTGAGGGGTTTTCTTTTATGTATTTTTTTGATACAACTTGTTTTTTTAATTGCTTTTTGTTTGTTTTTTTAGGGATTCGTTTGTTGGGCATATTATGTGTTTTTAGTTACATGTTTACGATTACCAATTTCAATGTACTACATTCTAGCTTTTTAAAATATATCGTAAATATAAAATACATTTTTTATATATGCAATAGAAAGTCATATAAATTTTAATATTTATTATTTATTCAATAGGTTTACTTTGATCTTGTTCGTGACTTGTTCGTCTTTTGTTCGTACCGGCTTGCTGAATTCCCGAAGATGATAAGAACAAGACCAAAACAAGGCGCAAAGAATCATTATAATAAGCCATGAGCATACAAATAAGCCAGCCGCCCAGCAGGATGTCTTTTAGTCTGGTTACTTTTTTTTCCTGATAAAAAAAGTTACAAAAAAATCAAGCCCCCAGGTTGAACGTCACGCAAGAATAAATCTTTCGGGCTGGCGTTCGGACGGGGCTATCAAAAAGCTACGAAATTTAATGCTTGCCTAAAATGAAATTAGCTCAGGCAGTAAAATATAGCCGGGCTAATGGC
>JAYUBR010000567.1:0-1610 GCA_043740775.1 Ferruginibacter sp.
CAAGGCTGCCTATAATTAAAGTGCTCACAGTAGCAACGCCCACAAAATTATTATGGCTGATTCTGTTTTTTTGTATTGTTGTATTGTCGGCACCAACAATCAGGATGCCCGAACCAGTTGGTACAAAAAATTCGAAACCACCTGCAGGAGTGGAAAAATTCGGACGGTTATTATCGTGAATATAATTTTTTATTACCGATATAGTGGAAGCAGTTTTAACGGTAAGGCCAGGTAATAAAAATACCAGCAACCCACCGGCATTATCATACGATTCATTAAAGGATGCCTCAACATTTGTGCAATTTTCAATTTCAAAGCCACTTACGTTTGCAAATGCAACATTATATTGTACGCTGATATCTGTTGACTGGCCAACATAAATACCGGTATCTGAACTGCCGGTTGCCGAACAATATTTAATAACTCCATGGTGGCAAAATACCGGGAACAATCCATACTCCTTATTGTTGATTGCTGTTACATGGTCTAAAATAAAATTATCTACTCCGGTTAAAAGCACACCATTTTCTTTAAAATTTTGTACCGTAACATTTTTTAAAACAAAGCCTGCTCCATTTGAAGTAACTTCAATACCATTTTCTTCGGTACCCGGATTTTGAATGATGACCGCCCTGCCACCCTCATTCATACCAATTAGCTGGATGCCAGGTTTTTCTACATGCACGGCTTCGCTGTAAGTACCCGATTTTATAAAAATGATTGTACCGACGGCTGCGGCATCAATTGCAGATTGAATAGATTCGCCGTTTTTAACTACCACATGGGGGCCGCCATTGATAGATTTTTCGGCCGATACCTTTTCGTCTTCATCGCTGATGGGTGCCATTTCTTTTTTGCAACTGACAAAGCTGATTGTCAGTAAGGCTATCAGTAAATACCATTGGTTACTGATAATTGTTGTTTTGTTTTTTGATTGAAATTTTTTCATTTTTAACCTCCGTTTTTTTAAATTGTTTGAATGATTGTTTTGAGTAACTATCGTAGTCCTTCAGTTATCATTAAATTG
Source organism: Ferruginibacter sp. (assembly GCA_043740775.1). Taxonomy (GTDB): domain Bacteria; phylum Bacteroidota; class Bacteroidia; order Chitinophagales; family Chitinophagaceae; genus Ferruginibacter. The sequence continues at coordinate 1,028 of JAYUBR010000567.1, forward strand.
TACGAAGCTGTTTTTTGAGTGGAGTCAGAGAAATTTATGGAGCAAGCTTTAAAAGAAATGTTTGATAAATACCCGGAATAGAAGAATTAGATAGCGCCTTCGTAAAGATCAATTGTCAGATACAATATTTAAAATTTGCCCTGGCATTTTAAAATTCATATCCGATGGTAAGGCTAAAATATCTATTCTGTATTTTACCTATATACTCTTTCATGTTGCTGACATTTAGTACTCCGTTTGTGTAGCCGAGGTTAATTGAAAAGCCTATTGGAAATTGGTAACCTGTCAAAACATTCAGGCCAAGATCAAAACTTTTTAATTCACTTCCGTATATATAGCTACTCAGTTTTATGGCAGGAGACAAGCCTCCACCAAAAAAATACCTCCCATTTTTTGTCGGCGACCTGTAAAGAATGTTCAACGGAATTTCGAGATAATTATAAATCAAGGAAGGCGAATAACGATACCCTGTTTGCTCTTTTGCACCTTTGCGCACATACAATAACGCTGGTTGAAAAAGCATTTTTTCGTTAACCAAAAAATCTACATAGCAGCCGGCCATCAGCCCTATTTTGGTTTTCAA
>JAYUBR010000568.1:0-1606 GCA_043740775.1 Ferruginibacter sp.
TCTAAAACCAATGTGGGTACAAAATTGTCCCGGATAAAAGAAAAACTATCACAACAAATTTTAAAAAAACAATAATTATGGAACTGGATGAATTAAAAAACGAATGCCAATGGGTAACAATCAAACTGCAATACAAAAAAACTTTCCCCCTAAAATGATAGACAAAATGATGCATAAAAAATATGACGTTGCAATTAAAAAATAAAATATCCCGAGTGGGCAGGCGGCATCATTTGCCTGCTGGCAGTGATTTTTATAGTTTTTAACTTTGGTAAATTAGACACCCTCTTTTTTAAAACGGTGGGCGTAGCGGCAGTTTTGCTGTTGCTGTTACTGCCGGCAATTAGTGTGTTAAGTTTTAACCGGTTTAATTTAACGGCTGATATAAGCAAGCCTTACGCAGAAACACTCAGGCAGTTTGCAATTGAAAAATTAAGATTTCAAAAACTACAGCGGGCGAATGCATTTTTAAGTTATTTATTGCTGGTGTGTGTAATTATTTTATTACCTGAATTTTTTGGCGGCAAAGATATCACCACGCTTAAGTTCTTCTGGGTATATGCATTTTCTATTGGATTCCTGTTTCTTTTATTTGTATCAAAATGGGTAAAAAAAGTGTATGGCAATTCACTTAATCAGGCGGAAGAATTATTGAAGGCATTGGAATGATCAATAAAAAATGTTATAATAACAGGATAGTAAGAGGTATGCCTGCTTATTTAACCGTTGCTTTGTTATCTTTTTCAAAACTGTTTTCTTATACCAATGGTAATAGTGCGTGGACTTATTTTATTGTTTCGTGCAAAAGGCAATTGATGGGGCTCCGTTACTTTTTTTACAGGGCTAAAAATATCAAATGCATCAGCACATCAAACGCAAAAAAGCGGTATCAATATTTTTATACACACAATACCATCTTTTACTTCTGTGGTGACATAGCGGTAAACAGAAACTCCTGCAAATATTTCTTCAATGATCAACAAATATTTCACGATTATAAAGTTTCGGGTAAAAATAACTTTCAGGTAAAACTTTTTGTATTGTTGAAAAATTTCCCCAAAAAATTTTTTTTGAAGCCCCACATTAAAAATTAATAATAACAACTTTCTATATAACACCATGGTTTACAGCTTTTGTAATGTTGGCAGGTATTTGGTTATGGTATGCTGTGAAAATGAATTAGTAAACCAGGATCAATAACACAACTTACCAACGATCAATGCTATGGCCAATCAATTATTTAGCGAAAGTCTTCATTACATGGCAGACCAGGCTTATTTTTTTAAATCTTTCTTTCGAAATATTTTTAAAAAGGGGTTTGAGTGGGAGGAGTTATTGAGGCAATCTTACCTTATCGGATATAAATCCATTGGCATCACAACGTTAACCGGTTTTATTCTGGGCATTGTATTAACGCTGCAGGCAGAACCTACCTTAAAAGAGTTTGGTGCAATGAGTTATATCCCCACAATGGTTTCTGTTTCCATTATACGTGAGATAGGCCCGGTAATTATCGGGTTGATTTGTGCCGGAAAAATTGCTTCCAGTATTGGTGCGGAGTTAAGCAGCATGAATGTAACGGAACAGATTGATGCCATGGAAGTAT
>JAYUBR010000569.1:0-5513 GCA_043740775.1 Ferruginibacter sp.
GAGCTGATGAAAATTATTATTAAAAACGTAACAGCAATTGCTGCAGAAATTAAAGCAGGACCGTTGGTACCTGTTTCATAAAATTTTAAAACTAAAAACATGAAAGCAAAAAATATTCACGGAGAAAATATAGATGAAATAAAATCAAAATTTTTAAAAGCCGTCGAAGATGGTTTTTCTCCAGCCATAGCCATTGTGTTTTGTTCCATCATCCAGGACCGCAAAGCGCTTATTGATTTTTTTAATGACAAAGGAGTAGATATATTTGGATGTACTACAGCCGGAGAAATTGTAGATAATGAAGTAATGGAAAATTCAACAGTGATAATGCTGCTGGACGTGAAAAAGGAAAACTATAAAATATTTTGTGAAGAATCGGAAGATACCTACAAAATATCCAATGACCTGGCGCTGTTTGCGAAAGCTGCTTTTCCTGACCCTTCTATCATTGTTGTTTCCAGCGGCCTTACTATTGATGCAGAACTTATTATAAAAGGTGTTCAGGATTGCGACGCCCACATTCCACTTTATGGCGGCCTGGCGGGGGATGATCTTACCATGAAGGCATCCTATGTTTTCAGCAATAATTACGAAACTTCTACCGGCCTTATTGCATTGGTGCTTAACAATGAAAAGATAAATGTAAAAGGCCTGGCAACCAGCGGATGGGATAATATTGGCATAGAAAAAACCATTACAAAATCAGTAGGCAATGTGGTTTACTCTATTGATGATGAACCGGCAGTAGATGTGTTTGTAAAATATTTTCAGTTTACTGAAAGCGTGGATAACAAAGCCGAAATTATTGCAGCAAATTTTGCACAATATCCATTGCAGCTAAAAAAACAAAATGGAAATGTAGTATTAAGGGCGCCTATGATGGTGGATATTGAAAGCCGTGCTTTAATTTTTGCAGGCGGCATACCGCAGGGAAGCAAAGTAAAATTTTCTGTGCCCCCGGGTTTTGACCTGATAGAAAAAACGGCAGACCGGGTAAGTGTTTTAAAGAAAAGTATTGCCGACCCGGATGCCGTACTGATGTTTTCCTGCAAAGCCCGGCATATTGCGCTGGGCCCTATGACGGAAGATGAAGCAGGTAAAATAAGAAGCATCTGGAATAAGCCATTGATAGGATTTTTTACCTACGGCGAAATAGGAACTGCCAAAGACAGCATCTGTGATTTTCATAATGAAACCTGTTCTATGGTAATACTGGAAGAGAAAAAATAAAATATTCATCAATCCTTTTTTAGTTGGAAAAATTAAAAGAAATCATACAGGCTTTACCTATAAACCCTGAAGAAAAAGAACAGCTTTTAAAAGAATTAAAAGTTGCTCAAAAAAATATAGACGTTGCCGATTTTAAATATCACCGCACACTGGTAGATAAAGCAGCTATTACCAATGTACTTAATGCAAGCATTGAGGAAATAGAACACCAGAAAAAGATTATTGAAAATGCCAAAAATGAAATGGACCTGCAAAAGAAAATGATAGAAGAAAAAAACACAGCATTAAATACCCTTTTATCCGACCTGAGAGAAGCACAGCAGCAACTCGTAATGTCAGAAAAAATGGCATCCCTTGGTCAGTTAACAGCCGGTGTAGCCCATGAAATTAATAACCCCATCAATTTTGTTTCTGCCAATATAAAACCTTTAAAAGAAGACCTGGCAGATATACTGGAATGCATCAGCCGGTACGATAAAGTGATTGAAGAAAATAAATTAGAACCAGTATTTATAACTGTTCAGCAATACAAAGAAAAAACAGATATTAAATTTTCTATGCAGGAAGTTCAGGATCTGTTAAGAGGCATTGAAGAGGGCGCCAACCGTACTTCTGAAATTGTAAAAGGATTACGCAATTTTTCACGGCTTGATCAGAATGTTATTAAGAAAGCCAATATGAACGAAGGCATCGAATCTACCCTTACACTTTTACACAGCATTTACAAAGACAAAGTAAAAATTGTTAAAGACTTTGGAGTAATACCTGAAGTGGATTGCTATCCGGGGCAGGTAAACCAGGTGTTTATGAATATTTTATCCAATGCCGTACAGGCCATTTCTACAACAGGAAAAATTTTTATTAAAACATGGGAAGAAAATAATACAGTAAAAATTTCCATACGGGATACCGGATCCGGTATGAGTGATGAAACAAAGAAAAAAATATTCGACCCGTTTTTTACCACCAAAGATGTGGGCAAAGGAACGGGCCTGGGCTTATCCATCAGCTATGGTATTATAGAAAAACACAAAGGCAAAATAGAAGTAAATTCTGTTATAGGGAAAGGAACAGAATTTTTAATCAATTTACCCATTCATCAAAAATAATTTAATAAAATGCAGTCACCGGACAACCACGAGTTTAATATTTTATATGTAGATGATGAAGAAAACAATCTCACATCATTCAGGGCAGCGTTGCGCCGCTATTACAATATATTCACTGCACTAAGCGGTGCAGAAGGAATGGAAATATTTGCAAAGCATGATATCCATATTATAGTAACCGACCAGCGGATGCCCAATATGACAGGCGTACAATTTTTGCAGCATTTACCCGACGAGCCTGATAATATCAGAATGATACTAACCGGCTTCAGCGATATTGAAGCCATCATTGAGGCCATCAATACCGGCAAAGTATATCGCTACATTACAAAACCATGGGATAAGGATGATTTGAAAATAACAATTGATAATGCATTGGAAGCTGTTCGGCTGCGGCGGGATAATAAACATCTGATTAAGGAATTACAGGAATATAATGAACACCTGGAAGAAAAAGTAAAACAACGCACCATCGAAATTGAAACAAAATCGGCACTGCTTGAAGCTGAAAAAGCAAAATCAGATAAACTGTTATTAAACATTTTACCCGAAGAAATTGCGGATGAATTAAAACGTTTTGGCAGATCCTATGCCCGTAAGCACGCCCAGGTAAGCGTGTTATTTGCAGATATAAAAGGGTTTACTTCTATTGCGGAAAGCATGATGCCGGATGAACTGGTGAATCAGTTAGATGAAAGCTTCTGCGGCTTTGACCATATCATAGAAAAACATGGCATGGAAAAAATTAAAACTATTGGTGATTGTTATATGTGCGCCAGCGGCCTGCCATTATCAAATACCGATAATGCTATTGTAGCAATAAATGCTGCACTGGATATACAGGAATTCATCCTGGATTTTAATGCTTCAAAAAAAATTCAGAACCTGCCTGCATTTGAAATCCGCATTGGCATACATACCGGCCCGGTGGTGGCAGGTGTTGTAGGCATCCGCAAGTTTGCATACGATATTTGGGGCGATACGGTAAACCTGGCTTCTCAAATGGAGCAGCACAGCGAACCGGGTAAAATAAATATTTCCGGCGATACTTATTTGCTGGTGAAAGATAATTTTGTTAGTACCTATCGCGGAAAAATTCCTGCAAAAAGTAAAGGAGAAATTGATATGTATTTTGTAGAAGGAAGAAAATAGAAAATAATTAGTCATCAATAAAACAAAACAACATGAGCACAAATGAAACAACTGCTTACTCAGATTTTAGTATAGGAGCAACTGCAGAAGCTATACATGAGCGAAACGAACTGTTTGCAGCAGCCATGGAAAGAGGCGATGCGGCAGGCGTGGCCGAATGCTATACTATGGATGGAGAATTTATGGCAGGTGGCGCACCGTCGGTAAAAGGCAGACCTGCAATACAGGAAGCTATTGCCGGGTACATTGCTCAGGGTTTTACAAAGTATGCCGTACTTACCACAAAAGTTTATGGAAATATTGGCGTGGTTGGAGTACAGTCTGAATACAACCTTAGCCAGCAGAACGGAAGCCAGCTTGACAATGGAAAAACCATCCAGCTATGGAAGCAGGAAATGGGTGCATGGAAAATTTTCAGGGATTGCTTTAATTCAAATTTACCGGGCTCATAAAATAATTATAGCCCGTATCGCATTTTGCAGATTGATAAAAAACATACCAAACATTAAGGGTGATAAAACGTTGTAACAATTTTTTACCACTCAGGTTTGTAGTAAAATTTTCTGAACTAAAGCATAGTATGCGGCAGTAATTTGCGCCTGTTCTTTTAAAGTTTTTTCTACCAGTTTTTTTGATGCCTGTTCAGGGTCACCGGTATGTACCGGCGGGTTGGGCGCATACTGTATATTCAATTGCGAGCTTTGGGTATAGGCTTTTCCTTTTATGTTTTGCAGCAGCATAAAAGCAAGGTCTATAGATGAGGAAATACCGCCGCCGGTAAAAATTTTTCTTTTTTTATCCAGCACTCCACGGGGATAGTTTTTTGGGATTTTAAGATTTAATTTTTTCTTCAGCAGTGCAAGGTTAGCAGCCTGGCTCCAGTAAGTGGTGGCGCTGCAGTCTTTTAAAATTCCGGCGGCAGCCAGTATAAAAGCGCCCACGCAAACTGAGCCTGTCCACCTTGCTGTGGCTGCATTTTTTTTAATAAAAGATTGAAATGTTTCATCAAACATAGCGGTTGTTACGCCGGTAATATTTCCTCCCGGTACAAACAAAATATCTATAGGCGGATAAGGTTCATTAAAGCTATAGTTGGGATAAATATAAAGGCCTTCTGAAGTTTTTACCGGTTGTTTTTCTACAGCCAGCCAGATGGGTATAAATGCAGGGGTGGCCTCCCGCGGAAAAGCAAATACCTCTGTAGCCCCGCAAAAATCCATCAGCGTTACACCATCGTACAATGGAAAGCCAACAACCATGGTTTTAATTTTATCTTTCATACAAATAATTTAGTTTTAAAAGATAGGTAACTTTTTTTCAAAAGTTTGCATCAAAAAAAACAAACTATTTTTTTTATCTTACTAAAATTACCAGAACAAAAGCGGTGCAGCTAAATGAAGCATCAGCATTTCATTAACGATATTCCCATTTAAAAATACTATGAATAATCAATCGCTTTTAGAAAAAAATGCAGCACTGCAAAAAAAACTGCTGGTTAAAACCCGGGAACTGGAAATTGAAGCCTCGCTTGAAAAGGTACGCACACAGGCCATGCGGATGAACAAGCCGGACGACCTGACGGAGATTTGCAAAATAGTGTATGCGGAGCTGCAGGCACTGGGTTTCACCGAACTCAGGAATGCGATGATCAATATTCACCATGATGATAAAGCATCCCTATTGAATTATGATTATGCTGACGCTACCGGCAAAACAGTTACCACCATTCCCTACAATTTTCATCCGTTGGTTGAAAAGCAGATTGCCGTTACCAAAAATGCCAGTGATGCTTTTTATGAATTTTCTTTTACCGGAAACGAATTAAAAGACTTCAGGGAATTAAGAAAAAGTAATGGCGAACAGGATGATCCCAAACTTGAAATTACAGATGCCCTCCATTACTACTTCTACTCCATCGGTGCAGGGTCTATTGGCGTTTCAACCTACAGTGCTATCAGCGAAGAAAAACTGGAGGTACTAAAACGATTCCGAAATGTTTTTGATCTTGCTTACCAGCGATAC
>JAYUBR010000570.1:0-5503 GCA_043740775.1 Ferruginibacter sp.
AGGTTTGCTGGTTTTGGTTACTACTGTTTCTGTTTCACCCGATTCAAACAACGGAATAATTTCCATGTAAATAAATTTATCACAGGCAACAATAAACGGGTTGGGTGTTTTCTTCTGGCCAATGCCAAAAACTTTCATACCGGCTTCCCTTAATCGGGTAGCCAGTCTTGTAAAATCACTGTCGCTGCTAACAATACAAAACCCATCTACTTTACCTGAGTATAAAATGTCCATGGCATCAATAATCAGTGCACTGTCGCTGCTGTTTTTGCCGCTGGTATAACTGTACTGCTGAATGGGGGTGATGGCATTTTCCAGCAACACATTTTTCCAGCCGGAAACAGTTGGCTTTGTCCAGTCGCCATAAATTCTTTTAAACGTTGGCGTGCCATATTTAGCTATCTCTTCCATCACGCCTTTTACATTGCTGTAGGGCACATTGTCAGCATCTATCAACACTGCCAGCCGTATATCTTTTTGAAAGTCCATAACACAATGTACTTCTTTTTTATAATTTTATTTAGCCGTGAATAATAAAGCAATGATACCAGCATTTATTTTTATAGCATCATCGTTGCGTCGCAATCCGTTCATCTGCAGTACTGCTATTTAGCTTTTATCAAAGCGTAGTATGGCGTATAAAAATTCATCAATACAATTGAAACTCTGTAAAACATCTTCTTAAAATTACAATCCATCAAACCTTGAAACCCTTTGCCACAAAGCCATTTGTAATGTCTACTTTTACAATAATTATGCAAATCTTTAGCCACAACAGTAAAATAATCATTACCTGCAGCAACCGCCTTTCTCCTTTTCTGCAACAGGAAATTCAGGAATGGGGCTTTATTCCCGTTCGTGTTTTTAAAACAGGTGTTGAACTAAAAGGTACGCTTGCAGATTGTATCAAACTCAACCTGAACCTGCGTTGTGCCAGCCAGGTATTGTTTTCTGTAAAAGAATTTACGGCGCACAATGCAGATGAGTTGTATAAAACCTTGCTTGATTTTGAGTGGGAAGATATCATCCCTGCAGAAGGCTATTTTTCCATCACCAGCAATGTAGACAATGATACCATCAACAATTCTTTGTATGCGAATGTAAAAGTAAAAGATGCCATTGTTGACCGCTTCAGAGACAGGACAGGTGTAAGACCCAACTCTGGCCCGGAACTGGATAAAACTGTCATCCATTTATATTGGAAGGAATTCATTGGAGAAATATTTATTGATACATCCGGTCAAACTTTATCCAAGCATGGCTATAGAAAAATTCCCGGCAAAGCTCCCATGCTGGAAGCCCTGGCCGCCGCTACTTTATTAGCTACTAAATGGGATAGAAAATCGCCCTTTATCAATCCCATGTGCGGCTCTTCCACACTCGCAATTGAAGCAGCTTTAATGGCTACTAATCGCAGGCCCGGCCTGTATCGCAGCAATTATGCTTTTATGCATGTGGAGGGTTTTATAAAAGAAATGTACCAGCAACAACGGCAACGGTTAGACGAAGTTATTATTGAGGTTCCCGGACTTATAATCATAGCAACAGATATCAGTGAAGATGCCATCCATATTTCAAAAATAAATGCCGGTGCTGCAGGTGTTGCAAACCTGATTGAATTTGCCACCGGAGATTTTGAAACTACACGTATTCCCGAAGATCAGCCCGGTGTTATTTATTTCAATCCCGAGTACGGCGACCGCCTGGGCGAAGCTGCCGCACTGCAAATTACCTACGGCCGCATCGGCGATTTTTTAAAGAAAAAATGCAAGGGTTATTTCGGCTACATCTTTACCGGTAATTTAGAGCTGGCAAAAAAAATAGGGCTTAAACCCAGCCGCCGTATTGAATTTTACACCAGCAAAATTGATTGCCGGTTATTTGAATATGAATTGTACGCAGGTACAAAAAGAACGGATGTATAGGTAGTGATATCATGCAGATAACATTAAAATTTAAACAATGAAAGCAACAGCACCCATCTTGTTATTATTTTTTTGCGTGAATATATCTGCGCAAACAAAATCAGTTTCCGGCACACCGGCAGAGCGTTTGCAGATAGCAGGGGAGATGGATAAATCTGTCACAACGGAGTTGTTAAACAAGTGGTATCCACAATGTGTAGATAGCTTGTATGGTGGGTTCATCAGCACTTATACAAACGATTTTAAACCTGCCGGACCGCAGGATAAATTCATTGTAACACAGGCACGCCATACCTGGGCTACTGCAAAAGCTTCAGAGTTATACCCAGGCACCGCTTATTATATCAGCGCTTCAAAAAATGGTTTTCTTTTTTTAAAAGATGTGATGTGGGATAAAACCAACGGCGGATTTTACAACCTCGTTACCCGGCAGGGAAAAGATAAAAGCAATCCCATAGTGCCCAAAGATGCTTATGGAAATGCCTTTGCCATTTATGCCTTGGCAGCTTATTATAAAGCTTCAAAAGATACCGCTGCACTCAGTTTGGCTAAGCAGGCATTTTTATGGTTGGAACAACATAGCCACGATTCAAAATACAAAGGATATTACCAGCATTTGAAAACGGATGGAACCATTGTAAAAAGAGATGCCTCCACAATTTCTACAGCAGACCTGGGTTACAAAGACCAGAATTCGTCTATTCATTTGCTGGAGGCATTTACAGAATTATATGCCGTGTGGCCGGATGCCCTGGTAAAGGAGCGGCTGCAGGAAATGCTTTATTTGATAAGAGATAAAATTACAACTCCAAAAGGGTATCTCACACTTTTTTTTACGCCAGACTGGGTACCTGTTTCTTTCAGGGATTCTTCAGAAACTGTTATACTAAAGCATAAAAATTTAGACCATGTATCTTTTGGGCACGATATAGAAACTGCTTACCTGATGCTGGAAGCATCCCATGCACTGGGAATAAAAAATGATACCACTACATTGATGGCCGGTAAAAAAATGGCAGATCATGCTTTGCGAAATGGATGGGATAATACACTTGGTGGTTTTTATGATGAAGGATATTATTTTAAAAACCGGGATGCCATTTCTATTTTGCTAGATAGTAAAAACTGGTGGGCGCAGGCAGAAGGAATGAACACATTGCTGTTGATGGCTGATTATTTCCCCAACGATTCCATGCAGTATTATAATAAGTTTAAACAACAATGGAACTACATTAAAACCTACCTGATTGATCACGAAAATGGCGACTGGTATGAAGGTGGGATTGATAAAGAACCGCAAAAAAGAACAGCTTTTAAGGGGCATATCTGGAAAGCCACTTACCACAACTTCAGGGCTTTAGCCAATTGTATTAAGCAGCTAAAAAGCAATGGGGCAAAAGAAGAATGAAGATTACTAACTCAATAATAATCTTTGTTTATTACTCAAAGCACATCATTTAAGTGTACGTAAAAATTCAAGACTTTGTGGTATCTGTTCTACTGCTTTTGCCGACTCATCTTCGATAAAATAATATTTGATGCCAATTTTTTTTGCCGCTTTCATAATGGCGGCGATGCCTACATCCCCTTGTCCCAACACTACATTTGTTTCATCTGCTGCACGGCCATCCTGGTTTCCGGTGGTTCCGGATTTGCGGTCTTTTAAATGCAACATCAAAAAACGGGTTGGATATTTTTTTAGCAAAGCCACGGGATCCTGCCCCGGATGCTTCACCCAAAATACATCCATTTCAAAGTTTACATAACGGGAATCGGTATGCTTTACCATGTAATCAAACATCGTCCCATTTTCAAATGGCCTGAATTCATATCCATGAGGATGATAACAAAATTGCAATCCTTTTTCCTTCATAAGTTTTCCTGCAGCATTAAAAATGGTCACTGCTTTTACAAGGTCTTCCATGGTAAATTCTCCTTCTTTGTGCGGTATCCATGCGCACATAATAAACTTACTTCCAAAAGCTTTTGCATTGTCTGTTACAGCCGGCAGATTATTTTGTATTTCTTCAAAGCTGGCGCCATAACTTACCATTTGCAGGTTATTTTGCTGCAGCAGTTTTTTATACTCATCAACAGGGAGGCCATAGGTTCCCCCGCCCTCAATTTGCTTAATTTTCCATTCCTTTATTTTAACCAGCGTGCCGGGTACGTCCGTTTTAAATTCGTTTCGCAGGCTGTATAACTGAAGCCCGATTTGCTGGGCAAACAAACTTGTAAACGGCATACAAAACAGGAAGCCTGTAAAAGTTAACCATTTGATAACAGTGCTTTTTTTCATGATAAAATTTATTGTAAAGCTATAATTTTTTTTAAGTGCAACATGCAAAACAACTGGCTCAAAAAATTATTGAGCAGGTATACTTTCAGGCGCTGTATCATAGGCCCATTTTACCAAGGTTGCGCCCCAGGTAAATCCACCACCAAATGCCGACAATATAATATTATCGCCTTTGTGCAACTGGTTTTCCCACTCCCACAAACACAGGGGAATGGTACCTGCCGTGGTATTGCCATAGCGCTGTATATTTATCATCACTTTTTCAGCCGGTAATCCCATCCGGCTGGCAGTTGCATCAATAATTCTTTTATTGGCCTGGTGGGGTACAAGCCACGCAATATCATCACCCGTTAAATGGTTGCGTTGCAGTAAATCGAATGCCGCATCAGCCATGCTTTTAACCGCAGCCTTAAATACGGGCTGTCCTTCCTGGAAAATATAATGTTCTTTAGCCAGTACGGTTTCAACAGAAGCTGGTTTTAATGATCCGCCGGCTTTCATGTGCAGGTAATTTTTCCCGGCTCCATCGCTCTTTAACAAACTATCCAATACACCAACACCTTCGGTAGAAGGTTCCAATAATACGGCTCCTGCACCATCACCAAAAATAATACAGGTGGTACGGTCAGTATAATCAACAATGGCGCTCATTTTATCAGCGCCAATAATAATAATTTTTTTGTAGCGGCCACTTTCAATTAAAGCAGCCCCGGTTGTTAAGGCAAATAAAAAGCCAGAGCAGGCAGCGCTTAAATCAAATCCCCAGGCATTTACGGCGCCAATTTTATCACAGATAATATTGGCTGTTGCCGGAAAAATCATGTCGGGCGTTACCGTTGCGCAGATCATGCAATCTATTTCTGCAGGATCAATTCCTCTCTTTTTACAAATTTCCAGTACAGCGGGTACAGCCATATCTGAAGTAGCCAAACCTTCTCCTTTTAAAATTCTTCTTTCTTCCACACCAGTTCTGCTTTTAATCCATTCATCATTGGTATCAATCATGGTTTCCAATATGGCATTGGTTAACCTATATTCCGGAACATACCCACCTACTGAAGTAATTGCTGCTGTAATTTTTTGCATATTGTATAAAAGATTTTTATTTCGGGGTTAATTTGATACTTTTAAAGTGGGCAAAAATACATTAAAAATTGCAAGGTTGAATTTAGCCGATTTGGAGGGTGCATTTCAAAATGTCGCACTTCAAAAATAGTTATATTTAGGCAACCAAACTATCCAATCATGACCAAAGAAGCCTTTATTGCCGCCGCCGTTA
>JAYUBR010000571.1:0-5499 GCA_043740775.1 Ferruginibacter sp.
GTTATATTTTTATAACTGTTATCAATTACCGCCGTGTCTTTTGGATTAAAATTATCCAGTGCCTTCATTTCTTCCACCGGGCCATTTACAAATTTTACACCCTGTATAAACCAGCAATTACCCAACGCCTGCATGTTAATTTGGGCAATCGTATTATCACCTTTTTGATTTGGCTGAATGATGTATTTTGTATTGAGCATATTCAGCACCGAAAAATTTGGCTGACCACTTAACTGGTAGGTAATAAGGTCATCGTAAATACCCAATTTTGCAGGATGGTAACCGCCAATAGAATTATGGTAATAAGACGTTTTAGCTTCCTGGAAAGGATCATTGCCGCTCACATTAAACACCCTGAAATTGGGATCTTTATCTTTTAGGATTAATTTATCAGCATCACTTTCCGGAAACTCACTGGCATGATATTTCTCAGCATTATCAAAACTTTTTTCGTTGATGTAATGTGTATCAAAAGGAATAAGATCCAGCAAGGTTAATAATGGCAGGCCAATCAAAACAATCAATGCGTTTATTTTTTTATAAACAAACAAACCAATAAGTACAAGGGTAAGTGCAACAAAAAGCAGGGAGTGTAAAATATCATTGCCTAAAAAACTCTGCCTGTCTTTACGAAGGGCAGTTACTACAGCCCTGGCAACTTTGGTATCACCTTTGCTTTGCTGCAAAAAATTCTCATACACTTTATTATCAACCAGAGATTCATATTTTTGATTGATCTCCTGCATCTTACCACTTAATGTGCTGTCTGGCGTAGCGAAAGCAGCGTTAACGGCTGCTGTTCTTGCTTTGTTTTCTTTACTGTAATCAAGGCTGAAATACAACAATCCAACTATCACAAAAATACCTGCCATGGTAAATACGCTCAGCCTTAATTTTTTTTGTGTTTGCAAATCACCATTGTCCAATATTTTTTGTGTGGTAAGCACCGCTAAAATGGGAAACAATATCTGCGGAATAACCAATGCCATTTCAGGCGTGCGAAATTTATTATAGATAGGCAAATAGTCAAACAAAAAATTATTAATGAGCGGCATGTTTTTGCCCATCGCCAGGATGATGCCAAAAACACTTGCAGTAAAAATCCACCATTTGTGTTTGTTATCCAACAAAAACATACCTAAAATAAACAGGAAACAAATGGATGCACCCAAATAATTTGAGCCAACTGTAAAAGGCTTGTCGCCCCAATAAACACTGCCTGAAAGGTTATTAGCAATATTGCCAGCCTGGTCTTCAGGAACATTTAATTTTTCCTGCAAATAGCTGCCCACATTAGATGTTTCGGATAGTTTTGGAAAGATGCTGTACTCCTGATCCCGCTCACTAAAGTGGCTGCCATAGCCGGTTATACCCGGAAACAATAAACTCAAAGATTCCATTTTACCATAACTCCACTGAAAGGCATAGTCCCTTGAAAGGCCGGAAGTTTTATTTTTATCTTCACCCGTTGTTACTCCTTTAGCTTTGCTATCCATCACCAAAACGCCACCCCGTTTGGAATATTTGGCGTAATCCACCACCGGTAATAATAAAATCGCATTGATCATTGCTCCAATTAATGCAGCACCCAGTGCTAACGAAACTGCTTTAAACAAGTGTTTGGTATCTTTTTCCTTTATCCATTTAACGGCAAAAAAGATGGTCATGATGGCAATTATTATCAGGGTGTAATAACTGATCTGCTGGTGATTCTGCATCAGGTGCATGGTGGCAAACAATGCAGTAAATACAAAGCCGCTGACATATCGTTTATCAAACAATAAAATAACGCCTCCAATCAATGCGGGTGCATAAGCCAGAGCAAGCAATTCCGTATCGTGCCCCGCAGCAGCGAGTATGGGGCTAAAAGTACTGTATGCAAAAGCCAGGCTGCCCAGTATGGCCACATAGGGTCGTATGCGCAAACACATACACAAAATGTAAAAACAAATACAACTTAAAAAGAAAAAATTAAGCGGTTTGGGTAACCAAAATTGAAAAGTCTTGTCTACATAATAAAACGGAGACCAAAAGCCTTCATAAATAATATTATAAGCCGGCATGCCGCCAAACATACTTGTAACCCATAGGGGATAAGTACCATGCACTTCTTTATACAGCACACTTTGGTGCTTCATGGCATCTGCCTGAGTATAATCGCTTTGTTGCATTACCACACCCGGTTCCAGGGCCGGCTTGCAAAAAATTACTGCCACCAGTAAAAAAACCGCAATGGCAATTACATGCGGCAAAATTCTTTTTACACTAATATTCTTCATGAAGCGATTTAATTATGAGCCAGCAAAGTAACTTAAAATATTGTAAGCAAAAAAGCGGCACTTTTATATGCCTCTTTTTGCAGTGTTTTTTATTAAAGAACCCGGCAGGTAAAAAGCTTAAAGCAAAAGGCTGAACAAAAGAGGTTATAAGTTTACCGGTATTCTTGTAATAAATACTGGTTAAAAAATTATGACTTATAAAAAAAAAGAATTGGTGAGTTGTAGCAGTTGAGCAGGTTTATGCTAAGTATTGATCACTTTGTAAAAATGGCCACGGCAACTTCAATTATTCCAATAATCAATCCAAAAAAGCCGCCCACAAATTCAAGAAACTTAAACTCTTTTTTTGTGATTTGGTTCAAAATATCTTCTAATTTTTCAGAAGAAAAAGAAGCTACTTTTTCGGTTACTATTTTTTCCAGATCAAGGTCCTTTTCCAGCTTGGTCATATAGCTTTTCATCAATACAGGAAACAGGGTTTCCAGTTCAAGCAAAAAAGCATCTTTCAACTGAAGGATGGTTTTTTCGCCAATCAACATGGAGAGCATAGGAAACACTTCCTGTAATTTATTGCGTAAAAAATTATCAATATGGTGCTCAATATCTGGCCTGAGTTTTTGCAGATTTTCCGGGTTAGTGACTTTTTGTTCTATTTCATCAAAAGACAGTAATTCTTTCCCTACAACCTGTCCCAGTTTTTCCGCAATGATGCGTTGGTTTTTGGGAAAGATGCCCTGTATGGTTAAGCCCGATATTTTTATAGGTCTTCTCGGATGAAAAAGCATTTTAATGGCAATCCAGGTAGTAACCCAGCCTGTAAATGTTGAAAGTAAAATGGTAATGATATTTCCGGTCCAGTTCATAATTTAATTTAAAGCTGCAAAGAAACACAATAAATAATCAACTGCCTTCATAATGTAAAGCTCACCAGTTTAAAATAAATGAAAGAGTATACCAGTCAGCATTTCGGAAGGTAAACCGATAAAACAAAAGTGATCAACTGAATAAAATTTCCTGAATTTTTAAATGTAATTTTGAAGGGGCAGCCTTTTTTACTATTTTTGCCATCCAATAAAAAAACGGTAGTCGTAGCTCAGTTGGTTAGAGCATCAGATTGTGATTCTGAGGGTCGGGGGTTCGAGCCCCCTCGATTACCCACTATTAAAAGAGTTCTGTAATATGCAGGACTCTTTTTTTACGCAATATTTTATGACAATTCTCCACCGGCAAAATTATTGCCACTCATCAAGTTTTAAGAAAACATTACACCTTAATCAATTGTTAATCCAATAAACGCAATCATTTTATCGTTAATTTTATATCATGCTTAAAATCCAGCAATTTATTATGAGTAAAAAATTTCTACCGGTTTTACTGGTACTTACAATTGCAAGCCTTTTCGTGGCTTTTCAAACACAGGGACGTGGAGGAGATAATCCTAAAACCAGGAACGAAAAAATTCTACGCAATGTAGGGTTGTTACTTGAGCAAGGACATTACAGCCCCAAAAATATCAACGACAGTTTTTCCAAACAGGTTTTAAACCGTTTTGTAAAAGACCTGGATGAAGACAAGAGCATTTTTTTACAAATTGATATTGACAGTTTTGCCAAATACGCAAACAGGATTGATGATGAAATTCATGGTGCTAAACTGGAATCTTTTTATGCAATCAATGAAAGTTACACCCGCCGTTTAAACCAGGCATCTCAATATTTTACTGACCTTCTTAGTAAGCCTTTTGATTTTACAAAAGATGAAAATGTTTTATTAGACGGCGATAAATTGACTTATCCTAAAACAGAAGCTGATAAAAAAGAGGCATGGCGCAAGCGTTTAAAGTATATGGTGCTAAGTAAATATTCCGATATGCTGGATGACCGTGAAACCAATAAAAATAAAAAGCAAACCACTACGGCCACTGATAGTTTAGGTGCTGTTGGCAAAGTAGCTCCTAAAAAGTTTGTTTATAAAGCAGATTCAACTTTGGAAAGAGAGGCAAGAGAGATGATAAAAAAACAAATTGGCCGTTATTTTACCACATTGAAAACGCACAATACCAATGATGAATTATTCAGTGCTTTTGTAAATGTTATCACTGGCGAAATGGATCCACACAGCAATTATTTTGCCCCGGTTGACAGCCGTGGTTTTAATGAAATGATGAGTGGTAAATTTTATGGTATCGGCGCCCAGTTAAAAGAAGAAGAAAGTAAAATAAAAATTGCAAGCCTCATTACCGGTATGCCCGCCTGGAAATCAGGAGAAATTGGCGTGAATGATGAAGTAATAAAAATTGGTCAGGGAAATGCAGAGCCGGTGGATGTTACAGGCTATGCAGTTACCGATGCCGTTAAGCTGATACGTGGTTCAGAAGCCGGAACGGAAGTGAGGTTAACTGTTCGCAAACCTGATGGGAATATTAAAGTAGTAAGTTTAAAAAGAGGCGAAATTAAACTGGAAGATACATTTGCAAAGAGCGCCATTATAAAAGGAGAGCATAAAATAGGCTATATTTATTTACCCGAATTTTATATGGATTTTGAAAAGCCCAATGGTGCAAAATGTTCTGAAGATGTAGCGAAAGAAATAGTAAAATTGAAGGCTGAAAATGTGGAAGGTATTGTAATGGACCTTCGTGGAAATGGCGGGGGCTCTTTACCTGAAGTAGTAAAGATGGCTGGATTATTTATTGAAGATGGACCTATTTGCCAGGTAAGAGGAAGAGATGAAAAACAACCTTATTTATGGAAAGACAGGGACAAAAGTATTTTGTACAATGGTCCTTTGACTGTAATGGTAGACGAAGGCAGTGCCTCCGCATCAGAAATTTTTGCTGCTGCTATCCAGGATTATAAAAGAGGGATAATTATTGGCAGCACATCTACTTACGGAAAAGGTACAGTGCAACGCACCATTCCTTTAAACCCGGAGGCAGAAAACCCTGCATTTGCAAAAACATCAGAAGATCTTGGTACCGTGAAATTAACACTTCAAAAATTTTATCGTATCAATGGCGGCGCTACGCAATTAAAAGGTGTTACTCCTGATGTGGTTATTCCCGACAGGTTCGAATTTTTTAAATCAAGGGAAAAAGATAATGAATCTGCTTTAAGCTGGGATGAAATCAATAAGGCAGAGTATCATCCCTGGGTAAGTACTTACAGCTCTGATGCCGTTATCAATGCTGCCAACGACCAGGTTAACACCAGCAGTACAT
>JAYUBR010000572.1:0-5496 GCA_043740775.1 Ferruginibacter sp.
TTTGCCATACACCTCTTTTGCATTCTCTAATCTGCCGGTGTACAAATCGCAAATACCTGCCAGTTCTACTCCGGGAACTTTTAAAGCCGTTTCCAAATCAAAATGACCTTGTACACCAAAGCCAATTACACCAAGGCGAATTTTATCGCCGGATGATATTTTTCTTTCGTAAAATAAAATTCTTTCCTCTGCTTTTTCCCTGGAATACAATGATTGCAAAGGCGAGGCCGCAGTGATTAAAGTGGCAGCTCCAATTTGTTGCAGAAATTTTCTGCGGGAAGCCTGATTGTGATTTGACATGGCAGTCGTTTTAATTGTTTAATTAATTATTGAATAGAATAGTTTACACAAGCAACCTGATTGCTATCCGGGCTCATGATAGTACATTAAGAATACCCTGACCTTCATCAAGAACCGGAGTCAGATATTTGACAGATAAATGACTTTGCTTTTCAACCGTAATATAAGAAATAAAACAATCCACTTATCATCCGGCGAAGGATGTACAAATCAATTAGAATTATCTTCCGAAGAAAGTTGTGATGAATTGAAAGGGGGGCATAAAATTATATTCAGGGTGAAAGGCAATTTTCGGATACGCTTACATGTAAAGTCTTAGAGCCATTGAGAAGTAAGATTAGATGCAGCGGGTTTCTGTAAAGGTTTAAAATAACGGATTGATCAAATAACAAAAATCAAACAATCATTTACGAAATTCAAAAACTTAAAAACTTAAGCGGACCAAGCTGAACATGTTTCTTAAAAAAATTATTGAAATGGGTTACTTCTGTAAAGCCCAATGAGTAAGCGATTTCAGATACATTCCAAGGACTGTGTTTTAGCAAAATATTTGCTTCCTGTAAAATGCGTTCCCCAATGATCTGTGACGTTGCTTTATCAGTTGTTTCTTTTACAGCCCTGTTGAAATGATTCACTAAACCTTGCACAACCATGATCAAACAAGGGTGATTTTTTATTTGTACGCTGTTGAATACAAATGAAAAATGTGATCACGATCACCTCTGATTATGATGAATGTTTTGCAATAAAAAATGCCATCAGCGTAATATGCATCATATTAAAATCTAAAAATTTACATATGGCACAGGTTAAAAAAGCTATCAGATATGTTTATTATTTTGGTGGCGGCAAGGCAGATGGAAATGAATCCATGAAAAACTTACTGGGTGGCAAAGGTGCCAATCTTGCAGAAATGGCGGGGCATCCCAGGCTTCGTTTACCAGTTCCTCCAGGCTTTACCATTACAACGGAAGTATGTACTGCTTACTACAAAAATAAAAAGAAATACCCGGCAGAATTAAATGCGCAGGTGCAAAAAGCATTGGGCGCTATTGAAAAGGAAATGGGCAAAAAATTTGGCGATGCCAGCAACCCATTACTGGTATCGGTTCGTTCCGGTGCAAGGCGTTCCATGCCGGGCATGATGGAAACCGTGCTGGATATAGGTTTAAATGAAACTACCATCCAGGGCGTGATTAAACAATCGGGTGACGAGCGTTTTGCCTACGATGCCTACCGCCGTTTAATAATGATGTATGCAGATGTGGTGATGGAAAAAGCGGGTGACATCGAACAAAAAAAAGGTAGAGGCATTCGCAAAGTATTAGATGAAAAATTAGAAAAAATAAAAGTTAAACAGGGATATAAATTTGATACAGACATTACGGTGCCGGAATTAAAAGCACTGGTGAAAGATTTTAAAGCCACCGTTTTAAAAGTACTGGGCAAGCCATTTCCGGATGATCCTTATGAACAATTATGGGGCAGCGTTGGTGCCGTATTCAGTAGCTGGAACGGTAAGCGGGCCATTGAATACCGCCGCATTGAAAAGATACCGGATGAATGGGGTACTGCCGTAACAGTGCAGGCAATGGTGTTTGGAAACATGGGCGATACAAGTGCCACTGGTGTTGCGTTTACAAGAAATCCCGGTAGTGGCGAAAATAAATTTTACGGAGAATATTTGCTCAATGCACAGGGCGAAGATGTGGTGGCAGGAATCAGAACACCGGCACCGGTAAATGATTATTCTAAAAACGAGCAGAGTAAACATTTGCCTTCGCTGGAAGAAACAATGCCCGATTTGTATAAGCAATTATTTGAGATACAAAAAAGGCTGGAGGTCCATTATAAAGACATGCAGGACATTGAGTTTACCATTGAAAAAGGCAAGCTATTTATGCTCCAGTGCCGCATAGGTAAACGCAATGGTATTGCTGCGGTAAGAATGGCTAGTGATATGTTTACCGAAAAACTGATTGATGCCAGAACTGCCATCATGAGGGTAGCGCCCAACCAACTGGTAGAATTATTATTGCCCATGCTTGATCCTGAAGTTCAGAAAGTAACCAAACCCATTGCAAAAGGTTTGCCTGCAGGCCCGGGTGGTGCCAAAGGCCGTGTGGTGTTCTCTTCTGCTGATGCGGTGGAGTGGGCAAGTAAGGGTGAAAAAGTTATACTGGTAAGAGAAGAAACTTCACCCGAAGATGTGGATGGCATGCACAGTGCTCAGGCGATATTGACTACCAAAGGTGGTATGACTTCTCATGCGGCACTGGTGGCAAGAGGCTGGGGTAAGTGTTGTATTGTGGGATGTGCAGACATCGAAATTCACGGTGACACAAAATCTTTTAAAGCCAATGATGGCACTTATATTAAAGAAGGTGATTGGTTAAGCCTTGATGGCACCAAAGGCTTGGTGTACCTGGGAAGCATACCATTGGTGGATATAGACCTGGATAAAAATCAAAGCTATAAAAACCTGATGAAACTGGTAAACAAGGAACGCACGATGAAAGTAAGAACCAATGCTGAAACTCCCGAAGATGCAACCCATGCGTTGAAATTTGGAGCAGAAGGCATTGGGCTTTTTCGCACAGAACATATGTTTTATGGCGAGGGAAGCGACGAGCCCTTGTCGTTGTTGCGCAAGATGATTTTAAGTAAAACAGAAGCAGAAAGAAGACAGGCCTTGAAAGAATTGTTTGTGTTTGTAAAGAAAGATATTAAAGATACCATGACCGTAATGAGTGGCTATCCGGTAACCATCCGGTTGCTTGATCCGCCATTACATGAATTTGTTCCGCATGACGTTGCCAAGTTACATGAATTAAGTAAGGAGTTGCATATCAGCATGAGCATGTTACGCAGGCGGGTACTGGCTTTGCACGAAAACAACCCAATGCTAGGCCATCGTGGTGTGAGGCTGGGAGTGAGTTATCCTGAAATAACAGAAATGCAGGTAAGAGCCATACTGGAAGCGACTGCTGAACTATTAAAAGCTGGTAAAAAAGTGTTCCCTGAAATTATGGTGCCGGTTACCTGCACGGTGAATGAACTGATTCACCAAAAGGCAATCGTTGACAAAGTATACCAGGAAGTATGTGAAAAGATGAAAGTGAAAAAAATTCCTTATCTCTATGGCACTATGATTGAAACACCAAGGGCCGCATTAAGAGCAGATCACATGGCCGAAGTAGCCGACTTCTTTAGCTTTGGTACCAATGATTTAACGCAGATGAGTTTTGGTTTTAGCCGGGATGATATCGGAGGATTTTTACCACAATACATGGACCTGAAAGTGTTGAATGAAGACCCGTTCCAAACCATCGACCAGGCGGGTGTGGGCGAGCTGGTACGCCTCGGCATAGAACGTGGACGAAAAACAAAGCCCCATTTAAAAGTGGGTATCTGCGGCGAACATGGCGGCGATCCGGAAAGTGTGAAGTTCTTTCACCGCATGGGTATGAACTATGTGAGCTGCTCACCCTTCAGGGTGCCGATTGCATTGCTGGCTGCGGCGCAGGCAGTCATTGAGTTTGGTAAAGGAAAATAAATAAACCTGCATTTTGTACAACACCATTCTGTTACTGCAGGATGGTGTTTGCGTTTTCAATTGAAACTGGTCACCCACATCAATCAATTTGAAGGGGCCGCTCCTATGGAGCGGAAGTGTCGATTATATGTGTTACAAAGTGGTGGCTCCGATGGAGCCAGGAATACGAAATGAAGATTTTCAGATTGATAAAGTTTAGGTAAAAAATTATGGAGCCCAAAACTCCGTAGGAGTTACCTCTTTGTAGAAAACGGCAACCATTGTATTTGGGTGCCGTAGGTGCGCCCCAATTTGAATCATTCATTTTGAAGGGGCCGCTCCGATGGAGCGCAAATGCAGATCGTATATTTTTTCCAAAGTGGCGGCTCCCACGGAGCCAAAAATACAAGATGAATATTTTCAGTTAATAATCTGTGGCGAAAATATGATGGCTTAACTCCGTAGGAGTTACCCCTTTGTAGAAAATAACAACCATTGTGTTTTGCATGCCGTAGGTACGCCCCATTTTTGAGCTATAAAATAAGCGTCGCCCCAATTGCAGAAATGCCGGTGAAGTGCCGGTTGATAGTTTTAGCCAATAGCAGTGCCGGTCAAAGCCAGCAAATCTTTTTTTGTTAACTGCTTTAATATATTAGTATCGGTTCTGATCAAATCATTCACCAGTGATTTTTTATCCGCCTGCATTTTCATGATCTTTTCTTCAATCGTATCCGGGCAAATCAGGCGAACGGCTACCACATGTTTATCCTGCCCGATGCGGTAACAGCGGTCAATGGCCTGGTTTTCTACCGCCGGGTTCCACCACGGGTCAACCAGGTACACATAATCTGCTTCTGTTAAATTAAGCCCGGTGCCACCGGCTTTCAGGCTGATGAGGAACACCCGGATGTCTCCCTTGTTTTGAAACGCATGCACCGCAGCAGCCCTGTCTTTTGTTTGGCCCGTCAGCCATTCAAACGGAATGTATTTAGCCGCCAGTTCTTTGCGTATCAAATCCAGCATGCCCACAAATTGCGAGAACACGAGTATCTTATGATGCCGGTGTTTGCTTTCGATCTGCTCCACTAGTACTTCTATTTTTGTAGAGGTATCGCCATAAAATGCATCGTCTTTTAACAGGGTAGGGGAGTTGCATATCTGCCTCAATTTGGTAAGCCCCTGCAACACATGCATGCTTTCCCTTGGCAAATCTTCTTCCGGCTGGTGCAATAAATAGTTACGAAATTCCTTTTCATACGCATCATACACTTTACGTTGTTCAATACCCATTTCGCAGTAAATGATCATCTCTGTTTTCTCCGGCAACTCGGTGGCCACCTGCTTTTTGGTGCGACGTAAAATAAAAGGATTCACCTTTTGTTGCAATTCAATGGCACGTTTGGTATCACCAAATTTATCAATGGGCTGCGAATAGATGTCTTTAAAATATTGCTGGTTGCCCAACAAACCGGGACAGGCAAAACTCAACTGGCCATACAAATCAAACGTATTGTTTTCAATGGGTGTACCCGTCAATACCAGCTTGTTTTTTGATTGCAGCAACCTGCAGGCTTTGTACCGCTGCGAATCAGGATTTTTTATGGCCTGCGATTCATCTAAAAATATATAACTAAAATGGTAGCTCTTCATGAAATGAATGT
>JAYUBR010000573.1:0-1598 GCA_043740775.1 Ferruginibacter sp.
AAGTGCCACCAGCTTTACTGCTACGGGTTTAACAGCGCTAACTACCTACTACTTTTTTGTGTTTCCTGTAAATGCAGTTTGTACCGGCGGCCCTTTATATTATACAGCAACAGTATTAAAAGGATCTGCAACTACTGCTGCAGGCTTACCTCCCTGTACTTCTCCTGCCTCTCAGCCAACTAATTTAATTTTTGGCAGCACGGGTACTAATACTATACAAGGATCATTTACCGGTACCGCTGCTGATGGATATCTTGTTGTAAGAAGCACAGATGCAGCTTTGACCGGTAATCCTGTTAATGCACAGGCATACAATACCGGCGATGTTTTTGCAAATGCAGTGGTAGTGCAAAGAAGTTCTGCCACTTCGTTTACGGCAAATAGTTTGATACCCAATACAGCATATTATTTTTTCGTTTTTAGTTTAAATAGTCAGAACTGTATAAATGGACCTGTTTATAATACTGCATCTCCATTAAGCGGAACGCAAACAACACAACCTTTACCTCCGTGTGCTACACCTTCTGCACAGCCAACCAATCTTGTTTTGACAGTCTCCAACACTGCTTTATCAGGTACATTTGCCGGGGTTGCAGATGCTCATGATTACCTGGTAGTAAGAAGTGTGTCCCCAACTTTATCAGCAACTCCTGTTGATAATACCGATTATAATGCCGGAGACATTTTAGGTGGGGGAACTGTTGTTGCCAATACCAGCAATACAGGTTTTCTTGCCAATAATCTCACTGCTAATACTACTTATTATTTCTTTGTTTTTGCTGCTAATAAAAACTGTTCGGGCGGCACAAAGTATTTTGCTGCCAATCCACTAACAGCAAATATTACCACTACAAATGCAGTAACCAACAGTTATTATTTTGGAACCCTGCATTCTCACTCCGATTATTCTGATGGTAATAAAGATAATCCTGGATTTACTCCGGCAGATGATTATCTATATGCAATGACGGCTAATTGCCTAGATTACCTGGGCATATCAGAACATAATCATTTTTCTTCTGTTGATAATCCCGGTAACCAGGTTGCCAACTATCACCAGGGATCTATCCAGGCTAATAATTTCACTTCTACTCACCCAAACTTCCTGGCACTTTATGGTATGGAATGGGACGTAATATCAGGAGGCTGCCATCTGGTAATTTACGGTGATGGAATGGATGACCTGTTTGGATGGGAAGCAGGAGCGGCCGTGTTGGGCCTTATAATAACTATGATGTATATGTACCAAAAAGCACGTATTCAGGCAGTACAGGTTTATTTAAAACGGTGAATGATTATATTGGAAAAAACACGCAACACTGGCGCATCCTAATTTAACCGACTTTAATAATATTGCAGGTATTGCTTATGATGAAGTCGATAAGGATGAAAAATTTGAATACTCTGTTGTTAGAAGCGTATTGTTCAGTAAAGTTTATGAAGTAAGAATTACGCCAAACCCAGCCAGCTCTTTTGTAAATATTTATATAGCAAAAAAGGCTTCGGTAATTACACAAATTATTATTACTGATGCTAATGCTAATGTGGTTGAAAAATATAATACACCGGATCAAACCAAACAAATAAATATTGGTAAA
>JAYUBR010000574.1:0-1598 GCA_043740775.1 Ferruginibacter sp.
CAAAAAGTCAAGCCAGTTTTTATTAAAATAAAAAACTTTTCCATCTATTCCGGCATTGCTTATTTTTGAAGGCATCAGGTCGGCCATATGGCGGAAATGTAATTCGCTTTCTTCAATTTTTTTACGGGCAATCACCTGTTCTGTTACATCCACCGCCATATCCATAATACCATACACTTCGCCGGCTGCATTGAATATGGGTTTATAAGTAAAATCAAAATAGTAAGTGCCTAATACCCCGTCTATCTTCAATTCCGCACGGGCATTATTGGAGTGATAAGTTTTGCCTGTAGTAAACACATCATCTAATATTTGCAGAAAGGGCTGCCCTTTTAATTCGGGTACGGCATCTGCTAATTTTTTTCCTATTACATTTTTTCCTTTGCCCCAATAACCTATCATTATATCATTGGCTACTTCTATCTTCATTTCTCTTCCGGTAAAAAGGCAGGTTGCTACGGGTGCATCTTCTATAAGCCTACGGAACTTTGTTTCGCTTTCTTCTATTTTTTTTCTTGATAAAACCTGTTCGGTAATTTCATGTGCCAAAGCCATCACTCCCGAAATTGTTCCATCCGCTTCACGTAATGGCTCGTAAATAAATTTTACAAAAGCATTTTCAAGGTTTCCGTTGCGCCTTAATTGAATTGGAAGTTCCTCGGCTACAAATCGTTCACCTGTTTTATAAACATTATCTAACAGTTCTTTAAATCCCTGTTCCCTCAGTTCGGGCAGCACATCAAATGCAGGTTTGTTTATTGTCTGTTCCAATGTGCGGTCCCACATTTCAAACATGCCTTCATTTATTGTTTCTATCACATAATCTTTTCCCCGCAGTACGCAGATAGCTACAGGGGCATGTAGCACAAGGTTTTGAAACCTGGTTAAAATTAATTTTTCTTTAAGTTCATTTTGTTTGCGTTCGGTAATATCAACGCAGGTACCTGCATAGCCTGCAAATTGGCCATTGGATAAATAACGGGGTTCCCCTTCAGATACGCACCATCTCATTTTCCCATCTGCCCTTTTCATTCTGAAATCCATTTTAAAATGGCGCCGTGCGGTAAAATCTTTTTCTACCTGCTCCCTGGTGGGTTGCTGATCTTCGGGTAATATATTTTCCAGCCATCCTTCGCCTATATGTTTTTCAAAAGGCTGGCCGGTCCAATCAATCCAGGTTTTATTGACATAAGTGATTTGGAAATTTTCATCACTCATCCAAAGTGTAGCGGTGGATGCATTGGCGATGGAACGAAAACGGGTTTCATTCTCCTTGATTTCTTCTTCCACTTTTTTCTGTTCGGTAATATCCCTGGATACAGAAAGTATCCAATGAAGATTTTTATCAGTTCCATCATCTTCCACGGGCAATACTATTATATCCCACCATTTAGGTGTGCCTTTTACTGTAGGGCTAAAAAGCTGGAACTGGATTTTTTCTCCACTTTTTGCTTTTGCTACTGCATCTTTTATTGTTTGCCGGTTCTGCGGTTGCCACATATTCCACCAGTGTGTGTTTTGTACCTTTTTAAAATCATCAATTTCCAACAGGCAAATACCATTGCTGTTCATAAACTGCACCCGGCCTTCTGCATCAA
>JAYUBR010000575.1:0-1596 GCA_043740775.1 Ferruginibacter sp.
CATGTTAAGCAAACCATTCTTTACTAACGAATGTGTTTGGCCGCCACACACTTCCATAATATTCCAGGTGCCTTTTACTGTTTGTTTTATTTCTTTTAATAGTGCATCCACTATTTCTGGTGAACGAAACTCTGATACGTATTTCATGATAATAGAATTAAGTGTTTTAAAATATTTTTTTTGAGCCGGGCTTTTACAGCAATGTGGGTCTTCATTGGTCCCGATAGCTATCGGGGCACTCTTGTACAGTATATCTTTATTCAGCTTTTTAAAACCACAAAGTCACGAAGTCAGAAAGTAACACAAAGTTTTTAGTGACCCTTAGTGTCTTCGTGCCTTAGTGGTTCATTATTTTAAATAGTAGGGTCATACAATTCATCCAGCTCTCCGGCTTCTTTTAAATATCCAAAAACTTTATTTGCTTCTTCTTCATTTACTTTGCTGATGGCAACACCAACATGCACCAGCACATAATCGCCAACATCAGCCATAGGAACCATTTCCAGCGATGCTTCTTTGATGATGCCACCAAAAGAAACCTTTGCCATTTTTACTGCGCCACCAAACTGAAGTTCGATGGATTGAATTTTTCCGGGAATTGCTAAACACATAATTATTGATTTATGATTTGGGATGTATGATTTATGATTTCTTCCGGATGGTAAGTTTTTACTTCTACAGAAGTAATTTTATTGTTATGAAAAACAAACTGCCCGAATGAAATATTTTCATCGTTGGGTGATAAGTGCTGATGAAAATATAACTGGTACTTATTACTGTATTCATGTTGTATCCAGTCAACCAACAAAGCGTTTTGAAAAACACCGCCACTGAAACAAATCTTTGTTGTGCCCACATTCTTTGCAACAATATCTATTAAACAAACCAGTGAGTAATGAAATTTTGCTGCTATATAATTTCGTTGCTTTCCTTTTTTTATATCCATAGCAATGCCTTGTATCATTGAGGCTGTTGGTATGCGGTAATAATGAGCGCCTTCTTTAAAATAGCTTTCATCCATTACAAAGGCATTTTCATTTACATATTCTTCTGCCAATGCCTGTAAGTACATGGCGGCTTCGCCTTCGTAGGTTTGTTTGTCGCAGATATTTAATAAAGATGCTACGGCATCAAATAATCTGCCAACAGAAGAAGAAAATAAAGTTGTTGTTTCAATCAATGATTGATAATTATTCCATTCAGCATCTGTAAATTTTTCTTTTAATGTTTCGGGATAAGGCCAGGTTTCGCTTGCGGCACATAAGGCTGCAATACGGGGTTCCAACGCCAATTTATCACCTGCAATGGCAGGGAAATAATCGAAATGATAGCAGCGCAGCATTTCATTATTTTCATACTTAAAAAATTCTCCGCCCCAGATATTTCCATCATCGCCTAAACCGGTTCCATCCCAAACAACACCCAGTACAACTTCTGGTGAATGCAGTAAATTACTTTCTGCAAGCACCGCAGCAAAATGTGCTTCGTGGTGTTGAACAAATTTTAATTCAGCATTAAATTTTTCTGATAATTCAATGGCATATTGATGAGAGAAATAATTGGGATGCAAATCTGTGATAATAACAGTTGGTTTTA
>JAYUBR010000576.1:0-1595 GCA_043740775.1 Ferruginibacter sp.
AAGGGCAAACCACAATACAGGCCTGTTCCCTGAACCACCAGTACACAAAAAAGAATACAGTGGTAAATGTTAACAGTGAAATCAGTGTACCCGTATGAGCAGCAGGATTGCTAATGTCTGCGATCAATTCATCCATACTGATGAGATAAGCCAAAAAGAAATTCGCGATAATAAAGGAAATGAAAAAGAACAGGATGAATTTAAAGACTCTTTTCTGTATCTTTTTTCTGTTCCATGCCATTGCTTTTAATTGCTTTTGCTGTGTAGCATCTCCGTCAATCCAGTATTCAATCTTTCTAAAAACCATCTCCATAAAAATGGTTTGCGGACAAGCCCAACCGCAAAAAATTCTGCCAAATACTACTGTAAATAAAATAACAAAAACAATAAACGTAACCATGCCTATTCCGAAAATAAAAAAATCCTGTGGCCAGAATATAAGACCAAACAAAATGAACTTGCGTTCAAGAATATTAATCATCAGAAATGGGCCGCCATTTACTTTTATAAACGGGAGGGTAAAAAATACCAGCAGGTAAAAAATGCTGAACCAGGTGCGTAAATTGTAAAATTTACCTGCTGGTTTTTTTGGATGTATATAATTCCGTGTACCCTCTTTGCTGATGGTAGCCACAGAGTCCCGGAATGATTCTTGTTTAACCAGTGTATCGGGTACAGATGACATTTTTATTTTTTAATTGTGATGCTGCTATCTGCAGCGGTTGTTTTTGAAGAATCTTTGCCAGCGGCATTTTCAACAAATAAATCCCCTTGTTGTATCTTGCCGTTTGCAGGATGTGTTCCTTTTAATGTTTCAACAAAACTGGCCAGTTCACTCATTTCTTTTGGATTAAATTTTGTTGCCCATGATTGCATTCCTTTATCAGGATATCCTTTTTTGATGGTAGTGTAAACATCATTTAGCGAACCTTTGTGTAACCAATAATCGTCGGTAAGGTTAGGGCCAACGCCACCTTCGCCATTGGCGCCATGGCAGGCCACACAATTTGCCAGAAAATTGGTTTTACCATTTTGCACACCAGCCGCATTTGCCATCGGCACATTTGATTCATCAATCCGGTCTTTATTTTTTGCGTCAAAGGCTTCTTTTTCAATTTGGGCATTGGCCATTTCTGCCTGGTATTCTTCTGTTGGATTTTTACCATTGCCCAGTACATGAAAGTTTAATAAATAAACAAAGGCAAAACCAATGGTGATGATGAAGCCATATTTCCACCAGGGCGGCAATGCATTATCAAGTTCCTGGATGCCATCATAATTATGATCCAGCAAGTGATCGGCTTCCTGCTCTACAGGGATGGCTTTTGTAAATAACTTTTTATCAAGCCTTGCCCATATTACGGCCAGTTTAGAATCTTTTAAAGCAACGGCTGCTTTTGCTGGAACCAGTTCACTGTAAATTCTTCTGATAGAAAATACAAGAAATAAAATGGCGCATACTTCTGTTGCTATCACCCCAACCAGTAAATAAAAAGTACTGGCAGATAAGCCTCCATAATTAGGGAGAACTTTTGCAGCTAAATCTGTAGCAGCGGATTGGGCCAGTGCATTTTGCGAAAGCAATGATAGCCCGG
>JAYUBR010000577.1:0-1594 GCA_043740775.1 Ferruginibacter sp.
GGAGGCACCAGTCCCTGGTTTATTCGGCCATTGATGTGTAATTTTAAAAGTAGTGGCATCTATTACATCCATCTCAGCTTTTTCGGCATTGTTCACATAGATGTTTCCTTTACCATCACTTACAGCTGTTTCTGGCCAACCGCTCAATTGGATTGTCGCAACAACCGTGTCACCGGCTGGGTCGATCACCGTCATATTTTTACTCATGCCGTTACACGTAATCACTTTGTGTGAAAAATCATCGTAGAAAATCGCATCGGCAAATTTTCCGGTTGGTACATATTTAAGTATTTTATTCGTAACAAGATCAAATACCAACACTTTATTCAACGTTCCGTTACTAATATATCCTTTTCCCAAAGCATGCACGAGGGCAATGCCATGTACATCCTTTTCGGCTTTAATGACCCCTAATGAGTCGCCGGTATTTTTATTTAAAATATTCACCTGTGATCCATGGGAAACATACAATTTTTCAGAAGCAGAATCAACTGTCAAATAATCGTAGCCGCCACTACCATTAATAGAGAATGTACCACTGATGTGGTAAACTGGTTTATTTTGGGCGTAAGATAATGCTGTTGATAAGAGCATCGCTGCCAAAACATTGTATCTTTTCATGTGATTGTTTTTTGTTTTATTTATTTAATTAAATTTTGGTTTAAAACCTTCTTCCAAGAATGATTTTAAAAATAAGTTTATCCGTACTTGTTGTAAATCCCCGTCCAAGCCCGGCGTTAAATTCCCATTCCGGACTTAGGTTTAGATCTGTAACTACAAACAATTGGTGTTGCTGTTGGTTGAAAGTATCAAAATGGAGTACTGGCCCGGTGCTTCCATAATACTCCAAACCTAGGGCAACCGTTTTTTTCAGGTCATAACTGGCTTTTACGTTGGGTGAAAAAATAAGCCCTCTATTTTCGTCCGGCCCTTTAAAGCTTTTTCCAAATACCGGATTTAAGGCAAGATAAAATGCTTTCCATTTTTTATCAATGATTGGCCTGAGTTCAAGGGTACTTGTATTGGCTGAATATTCTTTTTTCTGAAATCCAAATTCAGCCGAAAAGCTCAGGCCTACTGGTAAATGCCAATCTACCGGTGCCGAAACCCTTGGACGAATATGCGATCCAACATAAGCTGTCCGGTTATTATTTCCTATCGCATCAAACAAATAAAACCCGATTTCAAACCACGACGTAAATCCATGAGTTACCTCGATGGTTTCGTGGATAATATGATTGGTTGGCAACAGCACTTTTCCAGTTTCTTTATTTCCATCAAAGGTATAGTTGCTGTGTATTTCCAGCATCGTTTTTCCTTTTTCTACTGTTTCAGCCCCATATACCTGAATCTCATAATTATCCTGAGCAATTACCACACTGGTTAAAATTGAGAAGAAACAACATAAATAAAATTTTGAACGCATAAATTTATTTTTAAGAGAATATTATTGCCCATCACTAACTTAAACTATACAGGAGGGTGATTGTAAATACAATGTACATTTCGAAAATAGTTCAAGTTAGTGATGGGCAATAATATTCTCTTAAAAATAAATTTATGCGTTCAAAATTTTATTTGTGTTGTTTCTTTT
>JAYUBR010000578.1:0-1594 GCA_043740775.1 Ferruginibacter sp.
TCTTTTAAAATATCATTTTGTATAGTACCGGAAATTTTTTGCAGATCAGCGCCTTGTTTTTTTGCCAGCGCAACATAAAAGGCCAGCAAGATAAAACCGGTAGCATTGATGGTCATGGACGTGGTGATGTCCTGTACATTAATGCCATCAAATAGTAGTTCCATGTCTTCCAACGAATCGATCGCTACGCCCACTTTTCCAACTTCACCATCTGATAATTCATGGTCGCTGTCGTAACCTATTTGCGTTGGTAAATCGAACGCCACACTTAGTCCACTTACACCCTGCGATAATAAATAGTGGTAACGTTTATTGCTTTCTTCGGCGGTACTAAAGCCTGCGTATTGCCGCATGGTCCATAGTTTGCCGCGATACATGTCAGGTTGAATGCCCCTCGTAAAAGGGAATTCACCGGGCATTTCATTGTTGGGCGTTGCATCAGTATGCTGGTACAATCCTTTTATTTCAATGCCGGAATCTGTAAATATTTTTTTTTCAAGGGACATATGCAGTCGTTAATTTCTATTATTAAATGGAAATACAATCAGATCAGTTTTTTAACCTCGTATTGGATGGCATTCAACACAATGCTGCTTAGTTCAGCATTGTCAGCGGTGGTGTATTGAAGTACGGTGCGGCTAAAATCCAGTGCAGTGGCTTGTGGCGGCAGGGAAGCAACCAATTCGTTGATGATGTAAATATTTTGCTCCTTTAAATTGGTAACCGCTTTCCATACTTCGGGGTTTACATAGTTTTGCTGGGTAATGTTGTGTTCATATTCGGTGCGGATGGTTTCTATTAAACCGGCTGCCAGCTCCGTTGCAGAAAACTGTGTGTCGTGCATCCTGGTAACCAGGTGTTTTAAAGCTATCCTGTCGGCAAGCAGGGTAAGTCTTTCGTAAGCCTGTAAACGCAACAGGCTGTTATCGGCTGCAGCAGGGCGTTTCAGGTCAACGGTGGTTTTAAGGCTTTTAAATTCGGACATTAAATAAACCATTACTCCCAGCAGCATTACCAGTAAAATACCAAAAATGATCAGGATGGTTTGCATATCCTGCATTGTTATTTCCAATAAAATCATTTGTTATTTTTTTTACAAAAGTAAAGGAAAGTACTGCCAAATATTTCCTGCTTTCGAAAAGTGTTGCCGGCCGGCTTTTTTTTTAATTGGTTACCTTTGTCCTAAATTATTTTACATGGAAACAATGACAGCAATACCAGTACCCGTAAGTTTTACCAGCAGTGCAGTAAACGAAATCAAACGCCTGATGAGTGTGGAAGGATTTGACACTGCTAATGTTTTAAGGGTAGGTGTAAAAGGTGGTGGCTGTAGCGGCATGACTTATATACTTGGATTTGATGCGCCTACCGATAAGGACGGACATTTTGAAATTGAGGGTATTCCCTGCATTATGGAAAAGGCGCATGGTATTTATTTAACCGGTATGCAGGTTGACTGGCAAGGCGGTTTAAACAGCCGGGGCTTTACTTTTAACAATCCCAATGCCAGCAAAACCTGTGGCTGTGGAACTTCATTTGCGGTGTAATATTTTGCAGTTAATATTAATCTACAATAAATAATTTGCACCCCTCC
>JAYUBR010000579.1:0-1591 GCA_043740775.1 Ferruginibacter sp.
AATAAGTGTACAGATTGATATGATGCGTTGTTATCTCAATGATGCCATCGACAGGGTGAATAAAGCTGGCAAAGAAGCCATCAATGCATTTGCTGATGGTGATGAACAACGCATGATATTACTGGGTTTAAAACGCTTTACAAAGGCTGCACCTTTTAACAGCAAAGATGCCCGGAGAAGGATCGCAGATTCATTGATTGCCGCCAATAAATATCCAGGATAAAAATATTTTTTTCATACAAAGCGCACTACGAATAAAAAGTTGACAACGGTTTTTTATAATATCGACGGATATAAAGAGCATAACATCGTTCGCTTTGTATCCTTTCTTTCTTTGTGTGAAATTTTGACATAGTTCTGTTTTCATTTTTATATTTTCATACCTGTTATATTTTTTACCTTTCCGGTATGAAACTTTTTTTTCTCTTACCTTCTTTATTCATTGCAGTTAGCAGTTTTTCGCAAACTACAGATAAGCCTTTTATCCATTTGATACAGCCTTCAAAAGAAACCAATGCTGTAAGCTGGTCAAATAGTTTTATTATTGGCAGTACCTGTAAAACCTGTACTGTTACCGTAAATGAAAAACCCGTTAAAGTCTATCCCACCGGCGCTTTTGCTGTTGAATTAAATTTACATCCGGGCGATACTTCCTTCACCATTCTTGCTTCTCTTGCCAATAAAACTGCCAACAAAAACCTCGTGTACATATACACGCTTCCAAAGCCTGCTGAACCGGTAAAAGACTTAACTATTGAAAGCATCGAAACCTGGCCCGATGGAAATTTAATTTTAAAGGCAGGCGATAAAATTAAATTCAGGGTAAAAGCCCTAACCAATTGTATAGTTAAAACTATTGGCGATACCCGTTTGTATGAATTACCCATTACTCAAACGAAAGGAATGCCTGGAATTTACCAGGGTGAATACACTATAAAAGCAACGGATAGTTTTGCAGTGATGAAAATGCCAGTTACTATTACAGACTCTTTGCAGATAAGTGTAACAAAAGAAACCAGGCAGTTTTTTTCTGTGCAATCTCCACTGGCATCTGACATAGCGTTAACGAAGGGGCGCCTCGCTCATCTTGAGTATGGCCTTGGTGACGACCGGCTGGGCGGGGCAAAGGTTGGCTATATAGATAGCAACATTGTGCTTAAAATTATTGGCAAAGTAGGCCCTCATTTTAAAGTACAGTTATCAAAAAGCAGAACGGCTTATATCCCGGATGAATTGGTAACGCTGATGCCCAAGGGAACATTTACACCTGAATCATTAACAGACAAATGGAATGTGTATGGAGATGATCAGTATGATTATGTAAAAGTTGGAATGTTTGCAAGATTACCATATCAGTCTTACCAATACACAGATCCATCAACCCTCGTGGTGGATATTTATGGAGCTACCAATAACACCAACTGGATTACACAACTGCAAACAGCAAAAGAAATTAAGAATATAGATTACCAGCAGGTAGAAGACGGGCTGTTCAGAATAACCATTACGCTAAAGCATGTGCAGCATTGGGGCCACCTGGTTTATTACAATGGCAATACACTTGTAATAAAAATAAAACACCAGCCTGAAA
>JAYUBR010000580.1:0-1589 GCA_043740775.1 Ferruginibacter sp.
ATAATTCATTAGTTTATCAGACGCAGGCTATTAAGTTAAGTTTCAGCCACTTAAACATTATGCTAGCCCTTCAATCAGCTTAATTTCATCGTCACTCAAACCATAAAGCGCGTACACCAAGGCATCGACTTCGGCTTCTAGTTGGCTGGTATCGGTATTGTTTTGTTTGGCGATGATTAGTTTTATCACTTGGTCATTCAGTTGTTTTTGTGAGTTTTCATCTGATATAAACAATGGAATTTTCATAAACTGGTTCTTATCAATTTGCAATAAATCACCTGTATGCTTTAGCCGTTGGTGCATATAAAAATGCATCAATTTAGAATTTAAAAGCGCGACGATATATTTTAAATTGACACGTTCAGATTTCACGAAAAAGAGATTGGCTGTACCATATAGGGGATTTTCAGTAATGGTGAATTTAGCTCCTTCAGTCCTTTTAGCCCAAACCAAACGCTCACCACCAACAAAAAATTTCTCGTCACGCTCCCACCATAAGTGATACCACTTTTTTGAACCGCTTAATACTTCTCTACGTTGACTTAGCTTTTCTTCTTTAAACACTTCCAACTTAACCTTGATATTCGGAAAATCATCAATGCTAAGCTCTTTAAAGTTTTTGGCTGAAAGATAAATTAAGTATTCATTAGAGTCTGGCGTAATCCAGCGTTCTGTGCTGGTATGCAGCATTTTAATCAACTCTTTTTCTTTTTCAGAAAATTGAGTTAATTCAGCGGCTTTCACTATAAAAGCTTCATCAGGTCCACCTATAATGCCTTGCGCAACTTCGGTCGCTTCATCAAATTCAAAATTTTTGAGTGTGTCAATTTTAGTTAATAAAGACTCTTGAAGCGAACCGGAAAATGTTAGGTTGGCGTATTCATCGTAAGCCTTAGTAATTGACTTATGAATCAATCGCACATCTTCATTGCTTTGGCTTGCATCTATCAATTTGGCAATTACGCTATTGTCTAGCTTACTAATAATTTTTTTATAGGCAATTTCATGGCTAGTATTTTCACTGTTTTTTTCAAGTAAAAACACCATGGTTTGTTGCCCTGCTTCGTCAAAAACCATGTTTGTGCCAAAATCAATGATGGACTTAATGTCACTATTGGCATAAATCACTTTTCGCATATTAGAAGCTGACTGACTTTCCATCCATTGGTTTTTTGCAATAAAAGAAATCAAGCCTTTGGGTTTTACAATCTCAATTGCCTGCCCTGTAAATAAATGCCATAAATCTGTTTTGCCTTGATAACAAGCTTTTTCATGTAAGCCATCAAATGCGGCTTTATTTTTATCCTCTTTAATATACGGCGGATTCCCAATCACCACATCAAAACCCACAAAGTCGCCCGCTTCATTTAACACTTCGGGGAACTCAAAACGCCATTCAAAAGCATTTTCATAAATTTTTCCGCTTTCAATCTCTTGCTTTTTATTGAGTGCGGCATTTACTTCTTTTAGTTTGTTATCTTGGCTTTTTTCATTGGTAGCAATGGCAAACATTTCAGCCTGTTTGCCTCTTAAGCCAAGGTCTATAAAAGCAATCATTTCTAATTCTTTGCTCAAGCCATCAAAGCTAA
>JAYUBR010000581.1:0-5460 GCA_043740775.1 Ferruginibacter sp.
GGTGTGGAAGGGTTGGTACACGTAAGTGAAATTACATGGGCCAACACTCCTATTAACGCTAAAGAATTCTTTAAACTCAATGATGAATACGAAGCTAAAATTGTAACGTTAGATAAAGACACCCGCAAGATGAGTCTTTCTATTAAACAGATGGCGAACGACCCATGGAGCGAAATTGATGCTAAGTTTCCTGAAGGAAGCAAACACACCGGTGTTGTTAAAAACATTACTCCTTACGGCGTATTTCTCGAACTGGCTACAGGAATTGGCGGCATGATCCATATCAGCGAT
The DNA here is from genome assembly GCA_043740775.1 of Ferruginibacter sp. Taxonomy (GTDB): domain Bacteria; phylum Bacteroidota; class Bacteroidia; order Chitinophagales; family Chitinophagaceae; genus Ferruginibacter. The sequence continues at coordinate 292 of JAYUBR010000581.1, forward strand.
TTAAGCTGGTTAAAACGTTTCAATAACCCCAACGAATACACAAAAGTGGGCGCTTCTATTGATGTGATTATTATGAACATTGATAAAGACGGCCGTAAGCTTCAGTTAGGACACAAGCAGATTGAAGAAGATCCATGGAATTCACTGGAACAAACTTTTGCTGTTGGAACTGTTCATGAAGGAACTGTTACTAAGAAAGATGACAAGGGTGCTGTTGTACAATTGCCTTATGGACTGGAAGGCTTTGCGCCGAGCCGTCATCTTGCAAAAGAAGATGGTAAAACAGTTGGCGCCGATGAGATTGCACAATTTGTAGTAATTGAATTTGACCGCAACGACAAACGCATCGTTCTTAGCCACACCCGTCTTTGGGAACAAGCTATTGAAGAAGTGAAGCAAGCTGAATTTAAAGAAAAGAAAGCGGATGCTGAAGTAACCAAAAAGGCCGTAAAAAATCTACAGAGCAAAGTAGAAAAATCAACCTTAGGCGACCTTGGCGTACTGGCCGGACTGAAAGCTAAAATGGATAGTGCTGCTGCAGATGCAACAGCCGCTGATGAAGCGCCAAAAGCTGAGTAATCTTTTATAAAGTTTAATGATCAAATCCCATTGCGAAAGCAGTGGGATTTTTTTAGTTCTTATATTTCGAACAATGGTTTTTATGAACGTTTAAAGTACATGCAAAAAAATATTGTCCGGGCTAAGAAGCAGTGTGAATCATTGTTGCGCCGCCCTCTTGTACTGGATCGTTCTGTTGAACTTTTATTAAAGCGGGTATTGAAGCATTTATCTTTCAATAGTTTTCCAGATGCGGAGAACCGTTTACTAAAAAACTAACTACCTTTATTACATGAATAATTTTAATAAATATTTTAAATTGATGGCCTTGCTTTTTGGTGGGTTTATTGGTTTTTTAGGATTGATTATTGTGATTTTTTACATGCTTAAATTATTTTCGGTTACCCTGTTTTACATCCCAGGATTTGATCGTTTTTTTAATTTTGTTATCATCATCATTCCCTATATTATTTTCTTTTTAGGTTACTATTATTTGCATAAAAAAATCTCTTTATCCAAAAGTAAAACGGCTGCAATAATTGCAAAAGCTTTTCTTATTATTGGCAGCTTACTTTGTGCCGCCACATTGGTATTAGCCACGCTTAAATTATTTGGTGTTCAAAAAACCTTCCTGCTAACATTTGATGAAAACTCACAGTACGGCTGGATAGCTCAGATTGTGATATTGTTCTTTACAGCACTGATAGTTGCAACAGGCGATGCCAAAGAAAAAGACTGGATGGATAAGAAAGTTATAAGTGATGAGTTATAAAAAGTTATAAGTGATAAGTTTTTTATCGCTCGATCATTTTCAATTATTGAGTAGCTTTATTTGCGATTGCCTTTGCTGCAATGAAGCCGGTTGTCCAGGCATTTTGAAAATTAAATCCTCCGGTAACTCCATCTGTGTCGGTTACCTCACCACAGAAAAACAGGTTGGGTGTAATTTTGCTTTCCATTGTGTTGTAGTCAATTTCACTTAATACAACACCACCGGCTGTTACAAACTCTTCTTTAAAAGTTGTTTTTCCGTTCACTAAAAATTCCTGTACACACAAATTTTTTAGCAGCTTGTTTTGTTCTTTTGCCGGCAAATCAGCCCATCGCATATCTTCATTAACACCTGATTGCTGTAATAAATATTGCCATAACCTTTGCGGTAATGCGAAAGGATTTCTGTTGCTTATTTTTTGTGCAGCTATATCAAAACGAACCTGCTGAAATTTATCTTTTAATGTTTGTTCATTATACAATGGAACCCAGTTGATGATTGCAGTAAATTTATAATTATCATGTGCAAGCTGTCTTGCTCCCCAGGCAGATAATTTTAAAATTGCAGGGCCGCTCATTCCCCAATGAGTGATTAACAAAGAGCCTTGTTCAGTTAATTTGGTACCGGCTATTTTAACGGTTACATTTTGTACTGTAACCCCCATCAATGCTGTAATTGCATTGCCGGGCATATTGAAAGTAAATAAAGATGGAACCGGTGCTTCAATACTGTGGCCTATTTGCTGCAACCATTCAAATTGGGCTGATTTTGGATATCCTCCACTGGCAATACAAACATACTCTGCCGTCATCGTAGTTTCATTGGCAAATAAAAGCTGCCAGTGATCACCCAATTTAGTAACCGCTTTCACATCTTTATTCATCAATATTTCAACACTATATTTATTTACTTCCTGCATCAAACAATCAATAATAGTTTGAGAAGAATTGCTAACAGGAAACATTCTTCCATCAGTCTCTGTTTTTAATTCAACCCCTCTTTCCTTAAACCATTGAATAGTATCGGTTGTAAAAAAATGATGAAATGCTTTCTTTAAAAAACTACCACCCCGTGGGTATTTCTTTATCATTTCAGTGATGCTGAAACAAGCATGCGTAACATTGCATCGGCCACCACCACTTACTTTTACCTTGCTTAATAATTTGCTGGCTTTTTCTACAATCATTACTTCTAATGATGGGTTCATCCTTGCCGCATTAACAGCACAAAAGAAGCCCGCTGCTCCTCCGCCAATTACTATTAGCCGTTTTTTCTTCATGAAGATAAGGTTTGAATAAAAGTGCTATTTTATCAATCAATTTTTGAGAAAAATATTCCTGATATTAAAAGAGACAAAAATAATCTATCCAAAAATAATCTAAGAGATATCTCAACCCCGCTTCGATAAAAGCCCGTAAAAGGTATGTGGTAAAAGAGGGCGATGCAACAATGATCACCATTGCCTGTTAGTCTGGACAAAAAATTTATTAAGCAGTCATAGCCGACATAACGACGGTTGAATAGTCTGAACACAAATTAATATTTGCTTTTTCAGCAGCTTCAATTTCTATAAAGGAAGACAAGATATCAGCCTTTGCGCCTTTTTGAATAGCGACGGTATGTTCATAATGTGCTGAATGTTTACCGTCTCCGGTACGTATGGTCCACCCGTCTTTATCGTGGTATACATTTTTTGTTCCCAGGTTAATCATTGGCTCTATTGCTATCACCATCCCCTCTTTTAATTTTGCTCCGGTACCTCTTTTGCCGTAATTAGGCACCTGGGGTTCTTCATGTAAATGCCTGCCTAGGCCATGTCCTACCAATTCTCTTACTACGCCATACCCATGTTCTCTTTCTGTATAATGTTGCACCGCGTACGCAATATCTCCTACCCTGTTACCTTGCGTGGCTTTTTCAATTCCTTTATATAAAGATTCTTTGGTTATCCTTAATAACTGTTTTACTTCCGGTGCAATTTCTCCTACCGCAAAAGTATATGCACTATCGCCATGAAATCCATTTTTAAAAGTACCTACATCAACAGAAACAATATCGCCTTCTTTTAAGGCAGTTTTTGTTGGAAAGCCATGCACTACTGCATCATTTACCGACATGCAACAGGCAAAGGGAAATGCCGGACTGCCATATCCTTTAAAAGAAGGTGTGGCACCATTGTCCCTGATAAATTGTTCTGCTACCTGATCCATCTCCCAGGTAGAAATTCCCGGGCGGATAATTTTAGCAATTGTAGCAAGCGTTTTACTTACCAGTAAACTGCTGGTCCTCATCAGTTCAATTTCTGGTTTTGTTTTATAATGAATCATAAAAACTATTGTTTAAAAAATAAACCCCGACGATAAGAGTCAGGGTTTAAAATTATAATTATGTTTATTCCCATTTAAACCGGGATGGGTTACTCTGTATTAAATGCCACCCACCGCTGAAGCCTGCCTTCCCTGGATACGGCCCGAGCTCATCAAGCCATCGTACTGGCGCATTAATAACTGGGTTTCTACCTGCTGCAAAGTGTCTAAAATTACAGCTACCATAATCAGTAAAGAAGTACCTCCGTAAAAAGTTGCAAATGCCTGCTGGGTTTTAAATACCAGTTGAAACAGACCTGGTAAAATACCTACAAAAGCCAATAACACTGCACCTGGTAATGTAATTCTATCCATGATGGTTCCGATATAATCAGCAGTTGGCTGGCCTGGTTTTACACCCGGTATAAATCCGTTATTGCGCTTTAAATCTTCTGCCATTTGCTTCGGATTAAAGATCAATGCAGTGTAAAGAAAAGTAAATGCAATTACACAAATTGAGTACACAATCATATACACCCAGTTGGTATGATCAGTAAAATATTTAGCCCAGCCACCACCAGTAAAGCCGGAAAAAATAGTTGGTAAAAACAAGATCGCCTGAGCAAAGATGATGGGCATAACACCAGAAGCATTCACTTTTAAAGGAAGGAAATTTCTGGCACCTCCAAATTGCCTGTTGCCTACAATTTGCTTTGCATAATTCACCGGTACTTTCCTGGTACCCTGGATCAACAATATCAATCCCATAATGATAGCTACTAAAAAGGCTATCTCAATTAAAAATATTAATAAACCGCCGCCACCTCTTGTTGCCCTTGATGTCCACTCTTGTATAAATGCCTGTGGCAACCTGGCTAAGATACCCATCATGATGATGATAGAAGTACCATTTCCCAAACCTTTATCAGTAATTTTTTCACCTAACCACATTACAAACAAAGTACCTGTAGTTAAAAGTATAACAGTAGAAACAACAAAATAGTTAGCATAGGATGGTAACAATGCTTCCGCATTGCCGGCACTTTTAAGGTAACCTATATAAGCAGCTGCCTGAAAAGCAGTAACGATAACTGTAAGGTAACGTGTCCATTGATTGATTTTCTTTCTGCCGCTCTCTCCTTCCTTTTGCACCTTGGCCATTTGCGGAACCAGGATGGTAATTAACTGCATAAAAATGGAAGCCGAAATGTAAGGCATAATACCCAATGCAAAGATTGAAGCTTTCGAAAACGCTCCGCCCACAAATGCATCCAGCAACCCTCACATACCATTTTTAGTGCTGTTACTTAAATTGGCTAATTTATTGGGATCAATACCAGGTAAAACGATAAACGAACCCAGGCGATAAATAAATATCAGCAATAAGGTAAACATTATCTTGTTCCGAAGCTCTTCAATGCTCCAGATATTTTTTAGTGTTTGAATGAATTTCTTCACAGAATTAAGTCGGTTTAAATGTTTTCGTAAAACTAAAAAAGACGCTTTCAATACCTGCCCTTTTCGGCAAGCAGG